>NZ_AP028156.1:3492500-3741599 GCF_033096465.1 Blautia luti
TCTTCCAAATCCGGTATTTTCAATTTCTATAATAAATTCTGCTTTTCCAAACCACGTGATTTTCATCTTCACACATTTTACTGTCAGCCGATACCCCAAATGACTGCCTATATAATCATAAAGACTATGTCCCTGCCAGATTTCAGAACCTTCATATTGCATTTTTTTCCACTGGTTCAGAACTTTCATATCATAAGTACTGTCCAGATAAGTAAGATGCATTTTTTTCAATTCGTTGACAATGAAATCCTCATCACAAAGTTTCTCCTTCTCTTCCTCTGTGCAGGATGTTACTTCCCCTCCACAGAATACATTCTCTGTAAGCTGGTCTATAAAATCCAGTTCTTCCTTTCTCGTCCATGGACAGCTCCATCCTGCTGCTTCTTTTATCATAGTCCCAAATGTTCCCAGATGTGTCAGTGAACCCAGTATTCCATCGTCAAATAAGGACAGATGAGCATATTTTTTCTGCAAAAATTCATCTTCACTTTTCAAAGTTCTCCACTGTGACGGCGTACGCACTGCCATGTACAGGTCTTCTCCTGAATATTTCTGCATACATTCCCACATTTCACCCATATGTTTCGATGATAAATATCTGGAATCATGCATCTCTCCCCAGCTTCCCACCAGCATTCCCTGGAAAATGATTACCGAATGTTCTATATCTGCCAATATCTCACAAATCTGTTTCAAATGTTCCAGGACTATTTCAAATGTATCCGGTTCACAGATCCTTCCGTTTCCTTCCCGGTCATATACAGGTCGAAGAATCACATCTTTTCTGTACTGCAAAAAAAAGCTGAGAATGTCTTTGATATTTTGAGCAGCAACCTCATCCAACCGTATACTGCGATATGCACGAATATCAAGCAGCACAAGCGCCAGCGACTCCCCCTGTCTCAGACTCCATCTCAGCTCTTCCTGGTCTATACTTCGTTCAACAGAAAATGTATAGATTCCATACCATCCTCTGGCGGGATTTTCCAATTCATCAAGACTCTCTGTCAATTCTTCCTGACGAAAATCCCAGCCATTTCTATTTTTCATATTTTTCCAGATCATGTATCTTACCTTCATCTACTTTAAGGATTTTTTCCCGAATCCATACTGCCAGAATAGAAAATGTCATCCTGAACATATAAAGTATCGGCTTCAATCCAGAATGCATACTGACTCCCTCTGTTCTCATATGCATCACCGCCGGAATTTCTCTGACCCGGAATCCCAGAAGCAGCATTTGCATCAGCATATTTGCATCTGGATATTTGTCATCAAAATTGTCATATTTAGAATAAAAAAGAAAAGTTCTCCAGCTAAGCCCCTGCAGACCAGTCGTTGGATCCGAAATTCTTCTTCCAGTTCCCAAACGTAATATTATACGAAACCAGGCAAAAGCAATCTTTTTTGCCATGATAACAGGGAACTCTGAACTCCCCTCTATAAATCTTGATCCCAGTACAATATCAGGAAACATTCCGTTCTCATCCGGTGTCTTCAATGCCTGATATATCTTCGGAATATTACATACATCGTGCTGACCGTCTGCATCCATCTGTATCACATAAAGATAATCTTTTCGTACTGCATATTTATAACCAAGCTGCAGACCGCTTCCATATCCAAGATTAAATACATGAGTTACAACATCATGATTTCTCTTTTTTGTCACATAATTCGTAGCATCTGAGGATGCATCATTCATAACCAGTACATCCGCTATCTGTGCTATCTCCGGCTGCTCCAGTTTTTCCAGTACTGAAATAATCGTTTTCTCTTCATTGTATGCCGGAATAACAATCAAAACTTCTTTTTTATTTTCCATGGCTGTCATTCTTTCTCTTTTTATGCGATTCTAAACAATTCCAGAATATCTCTCTGTTCATCAGATATTTTCTTAGAAGCATTTTTTCTGTACTGCATACATTTTTTCTCATCTGCCAGAAGTACTTTTATATTTCTGCTGATATCTTCCGCTGATAACTGACATAATGCTCCATCTATTCCATCGTTTACCTGCTCCCGGTTTCCACTGCAGTCTGATACCAGGATCGCACATCCAAGAATCTGTGCTTCCTGTACTGCAATACTTTTTCCTTCATACTGCGTAGCATGAACATACAGATCACATTGCTTATAATAAGGATAAGGGTTTTCTTTGGCTCCCAGCAGAATAAAATCTTCTGTAAGACCAAGACTGTCTATCTTTTGCTGAAGCCGGTGTCTGAGTTCTCCCTCGCCAAGTACATACCAACGCAGATTTACCCCCTGGTCTTTCAGAATCTTCATTGCATCAATTGATATTTCATAGGCCTTCTGAGCTGTCAGCCTTCCTACCGTCAGAATTCTTTTCCCACTGTAATTATCTTCAAATCCACCGGGAAGTTCTGCCTTTCTGTAAATCTCTTTTCGATCAATAAGATTATGAAAAATAAACGTTCTGTCTGCACATTCCGGATACACCCTGACAAACCCTTCTTTTACTTCCCCCGATACCGTAAAAATCCTGTCAAAATCCAGATAACAGTCTTTATCCAGCATTCTGGTGTATCCTGCATATTCATAGTCTATATGAAGAAATGCGAATTTCTCCTTTGCCTTTATATGATTATGAACAAAATATGTGGAACCACCTTCCAGATAAGCTACTGCCATATCATAATCTTTATTCAGTTTTAATCCACTGTCCGACATGACTCTCCACAGAAGCTTATCTGCATAAATTTTTCTGTGTTTCAGCATAATTACAGCATTTTTTATCAAATAAGGAATATTCCTGAACAAAGCTCCGCGAATAAACAAACGCCGAAAAACTTTCCTGTTTAGTTTCTTTTTTCCTTCTCTTGTAAGAACCGATTCTGCTGTATAGTCCCTGTTCAGAACATTTACATATTCCGGCACCTGACTGATCAGCTCGCCCTGCTCCAGCAGAACATAAAGATCAACCTGATACTGTTCCGGCGAAAACCTTTTCAGAAGCTCCAGAAGTGCTTTCTCCGCACCGGCACCCCCAAGAGTATTTATCACAAACAATACTTTTTTCATTTTTCTTTCTTCAGTTTCTCCAGCTCTTTGAGAATTTTCTCACAGTCATTATTTAAAAGTGAGATCTGCATAGCCATTTCCTGATTCCTTCTTTTCAGAATGGATACCTGCGTACTTATAAACCACAATCCCCATAAAATTCCTGATACAACGATAATTATCAGAACAAGTCCTCTTGTGCTGATGTATCGATCCAGCTGAGATGGATTTAAAAGCACACCCGAAAAAATCATCAACGTAGATAATAACGCCCATGCAAGGCAAAAAGGCTCTGTCATTTTTCTTTTTGCAAGTGACAGTACTGCTTTTACAAGCATATATGCCCCTGCCACGATCACAAATAATCTAAGTATATCTCCCGAAGCCATTCTTCCGTTCCTTTCCTACTGCTCATATCTGTCAAATACTTTCGGCGATGGGCAGTCCCCTTTTTTCTTTTTTAATAAATGTCCGTTGCAGAATATATGAACATCCAGATGTTTTTCCATCCACTGAAGCCGCATGTAGGCAACAGTCCAACCTGCAAAACTTCCTGCAACGAGGCCTGCGCCATACCATATTTCCGTAAAGTGTGTAGATATGATACTTCCAACCATTGTAATAAGACAAAACGCCAGTCCTGTCAGTACACAGCCCTTCATATCATTGAAATAATACAGAAAAATAATCTCTGCATACATCAAAAACAAAATGAAATATCCAGCTGCCAGACACGGATAAATCCTCATGGTCATTCCTCCGAAACCAAACTGTGGAAGAAAGATCATGCAGACCAGAAAAATCACAAGTGTAATAATAAACTGGACTCTGGCAAGACTCATTAGCTCTTCTGAAAGAGTACGGAACATTCTTTTTTTCGTAATTGCTATATCTGCTCCTCTGCCACCAATTACTGCTTCTGAGTACGCTTTATACCTGTCGTGAAAATACATCTCTACTCTGCTGATAAAGATAACACTTGCAGAAATATTTGTAAACATAGCAAGGCAGGTTGCCATATCATATGTTGTTACACATACAAAAGATTTTACTACGATCATGTGAAGATCTGTTGTCCAGAAAACAAAATTATGGATATAAAGTCCAAGAGTATACAGAAAATTGGTGACAACCAATGGCCAGTATTCTCTGAAATATTCCAGAACCTGTTTATATTTTCCACTGTTTTCTTTAAAGTAACTTCGCACTACAGACATTTCCAGACAGGCAGTCAGCCAAAAGCCTACTGTTAATGAAAACAGCATTCCGTATGTAATGCTCCAGTGGCAGATTTTCACAAGGACAAGAGACAAAATAAAAGTAACTGTCATACCTATCCCAAAGAAAAGCGAGATTTTTTTATAATCTTTGCATATGGACAGATACAACATGGAATAAAACACCAGAACAAGAGCGATATATCCACAATAACCGGTAAAAACATATATGATATCCACTTTTCCCACAAGAACTTCGTGGACACAGAATACAATTCCCAGAACAGAACTGAGAAGAATATTAAGAAGCATTCCCACATAGTAGCAAGGCAGAATATCCTCATATGTTTCTTCATAAATTACGTCTGACATATATTTAGACAATACCGAGTTAAACGGCGATGCCGTAAGTAACGAAAAAATGAATATATACAGCACTGTACAGGAAAACAGTTCCCTTGTAACGTAGTCTACAGAAGAAAAATCCAAAAAGTATTCCATAAGCACAAGCGCACCAATTACTACCAGCATTGGTGCAATGGTAACAACAGTACTGTAGCCCATTCCTATGATATCCGTTGTCAGGGTATTTTTTTTATATATGTTTGTCAGTTTTACACCTATTCCGGCCATATACTCTCTCCATCCTGTAATTACTTACTGATACTAAAAGGTTCTTCTGTCCACGCAATCCCCTGTTTTTCGGCAAATTCCTTATATATATCCTGATACACTGCCTTCATCTGCTCGATCCGGTAAAATGCATTTACACGTTTATAACCGGCCTCTCCCATACGCAGTCTGTCTTCTTCCTGTATCGACATTGTCACCATTGCATGGGCAATTTCTTCAATATTCATAATATGTGTCAGGATACCCGCTTCTCCAAATCCATCATCATTGCCATAAATCAGTTCTCTGCAGTTTCCTACATCTGTTGCAATAACTGGTTTATGCGCTGCATAGCTTTCCAGAATTGTTAACGGCTGCCCTTCACTGATACTGGTAAGCAGTGTAAAATCCATTTTCCCCAGATAATCTTTTATATTGACCCTTCCTGTAAACTCTACATCTTTTGTTCCCAGGGATTCTACCAGATCATAACATTCCTGAGCATATTTTTCATCCTCATCTACTGGTCCCATGATCCAGAGTTTCAGATTCTTTACTCTTTTTTTTGCAAAGTCAAATGCCTGTATCATGGTTTTAACATCTTTAATAGGAGTAACACGGAGAACTGCTCCCGCATTAATAAACTTCTGCTCTTCCTCACTTTTTACCGGAAGATTCGCCAGAGCTTCTGTATTGATGCCATTTGGCGTTACTTTGATCTTTTCTTCCGGACAGCCCAGTTCAATCTGCAGTTCTCTAGCATGGTCATACAGACATGTAACAGTATCCGCTTTATCATAAGCAAGAAGGGACATTTTTTTAAACTGTTCGATCCAGATATTTTTGTAGATACCTTTTACCCAGGCTGCCTTGATCAGTTCTTCCTCCCGTTCTCTCGTATAAATACCATGTTCAGATATCAGAAGGGAACTTCCATGAAAATGTTTGGCCATGCTTCCTAAGATTCCAGAATAACCGGTAGCTACACAATGATACAAATCTGCTTTCGGTACATCCATCCGCAATGTCCAGAACATGGGGAGATAAATAGATCTCAATGTCCAGAGGAAGTCTGAGAAATTAATATTGGAATAATTCCTGTTGTAACATTCCGTGGCAATCCTGAAAAAATCTTCTCCCATAAGAAGATCATCCACAGAAAGGCGCTTTTTATGAAACAGATCAAAGATTATTCCCCAGTCTGTTTTCCGGTTTAGTACCATATTCAGAAGTTCATCATATTCCTTATGAGAGAGGTGAACTTTTTTTCTTGATTTTCTCTTTCTGTTTCCGCCTTCCCACTCACTGTCTTCCAGATATACCTCATAAACCTGTGTAAGATTTTCCGGAAGTTCATAAACGAATTTTCCCCGGAAAGAACGATTGGCTACAATAGCCAGCAATATAAATTCCACATTTGGAAATGATTTTATCAAACTATTGATCCATCCGGAGACCCCTCCGACTACATATGGATAACATCCTTCTGCCACAATGCAAACTTTCATCTGTGTCCTCTCTTATTTGCTGTAATGAAGTCCAGCTGTTTCTAACTGGATCTTCACAGTTACATCCTGTGCCTGAATGAGGTAAGCGTCGTCTTCCAGTTTTTTCTGCGTACCACCCTCGATATCTTTGATCTCTTCACCATGAGTTCTTAAGATAAACCAGCTTCCAGTTTCAGTTGTTTTTACAGTAATCTCGTCATCTGTTCTGGACTCTGAAAAATCCAGATTCAGAAATGTTCTTGTTCTGGTGTTGCTTTCTGAAAGTGTTGTACTGTCAAAGTCCTTAAATTTCTTCCAGTAAGTAAGAAGATTGCTGGAAAAACGTCTCTGCATAGTCTGCCATCTGTCTTTTTTTCGTTTCGGCCAGAAAATATCCTGCATATTCAGCATCACATTGGTATATCCCAATGAACTTTGAATACTTCTCATACGAATATCGCCACTGTAGGTATAATTCATTCCATCACTTGTAACCGACTGTAAAGTTACAGAATCTGTACAATAGGAAATTACCGGTTCATCCTCTGTATATTCGCATACCAGAGTGCTTACATTCTTCATTAATTCTGTATTTATCAGTCTCTTCACTGTATCAAGATCCTCTTCTTCTGTAAAAGCTGCCCCATATTTGTAACTGCTGTTGGCTTTTCGGAAAAATTCGGCATCCTGATTCAGTTTATCATTCAACGAACCTGCATTTTTATACTGAAGAGAGAGACCAGCTTCCGCATTCTGTTCTTTCATCTGTTTCAGATAGAATACCAGATCTTTACTGTCCGGCTCCACGCCATCTTCATAATCAGTCTGCGGCTGCATAAAACAGGTCATTTTCAGACCACTTTTTTCTACAATAGACACAAGAGAAGGCCACATGATATCTCTGACCATTCCGGTTATGGACTGACTGTACAATTCCATCATCTGTTCATTATTCTCATTTGCAAAAACAGGAAAATTGATCATGGAAAGATTCTGGGCATTTACTACCGGATAAATATAATACTGGGAAGCCTCTGTCACCATGCCATCCAGAAGGCCAAGTGCCGTACTGTCTTTCATATAATCTCCCACCACACAAAATACACTTCCATTTTGGATTCCATTTCTCCAGATAAGTGTAGGAAGCTCTTCGTTTACTATATGCCCATTTATTTTTTCTATGTCCAGGACACCCACCATATATGTCTTGGTACCACTGCCTACCTGATACCATGGCACATTAAGCTGCAGATCCTGGCGATCCTTTTCCTCTTTATCTTCGGGCGTTTCATAAGTTACTTCGCCCCCCAGAAGAAGACCTTCAAACAACCGTACTCCTATTAGTTCTGTCTCTTTAGAAACAACCCTGCTAATTCCCAGAAAATCCCGCAATTCATCATCTGCCTGAATGTCTTCTACATCTTCCAGACATCCAAATACAATGATCACACCTTCCTGTGCCAGCTTTTCTATCTTTTTTAAATTATCTCCAAGTGCATACTTTTCAGATTCCAGTATCATCATTCTTGGAAGTGATTTATCATTCTCTTTAAATCCATCCAGCGAATTTATCTTTGCTATATCCCATTTCGCATAAACACACCATCTACTTACAGCTTCAGCCATATCGGACAATGTATTTCCCACAAAAAGAGCATAATTTCTGTTTTCCTCTGTAACAGATTTTAAATCAACTTCTTTATTTCTCCAGACATTTTTTCCATCATTCTGTTTTGCTGTAAGATTGGAATTTATATCATAAGTATTCTGCCAGTCTCTGATCACCATGGAAAACTGGAACAGAAACAGTAACACAAACATCATAATCGCAATACTGAAAAATTTTCTTCTGGAAACCATTAGTCTAATTCTTCTCCTCTGTGCTGCTATCCAGGATTACTACATAAACGTCCTGATCAATTCAAGTGTCTCATTATCAATCGTAATATCCAGCTTTCTTAATTCCTGCATAACCTGGAAAAATTTCTCCTTGTTTCCGCAGGAGAAATAGAGTTTCAGCTGGCAGGTGTAGCTGGACAGGACTCTGGGGTATTGTTCCATGGCTCTGTCGCACCACAGGGTACATTTCTCATAGTCTTTTATTTCCAGCAGGCGCTGGCATACTTTTTCGTAAACTGTGCTGCTGATCTTTATCTTATCAAGAGTCCAGGCTTTTTCAAGTACTTCCTGCATTTTCTGTGTCATGGAACGCTGTTCCAGGCCTGTAAGTACCTGCTGTTCCAGGATGGGGTTCATATATTCTACAAGTTTCACACAGTTTTCTACCTGCTCCTCGTTTTCCTCCTGGCATAAGAGATATTTCTCCTGTACTTTACTTCGGAAATCGTTCAGTACATCCTGAAGAATGGACGCAGCATAATGGGCTGTCTCTGAGTCTTCGCTGTTCAGTGCCAGGTTGATGGAGGCCAGAGAATTCTGGTAGTCTCCCCTAATGACATTCAGCATCAGAGTACGAAGACTTTTCTTATCTGTAACCTCCAGTGCTTCCTCCAGAGAAACCATGTTTCTCTCCATATCTTCATCCGGCCGCAGGAAATTCTCCGTGCGGTCTTTGTTAAATACAACGTCGGAAAGATCCATGCCCTGAGAAGAAAACAGCTTAAACAGCAGAAACGACAGTAGCACGAACATTGGACCTACCACCGGGCAGAGCAGCATCATGACTGCCTTCATCCACACACTTCCAAGCCTTTCTTTTCTCCGGATGTGGTTCCAGATAAGATAGATGAGAACTATGATTAAATTTATGATCAGAAGAAAGATAAATAGTTTCATTCTTTGCGACATACTGCCATCTTCTCCATACACTCTGTTTTATATCCGTTTTTCTCGAATCGCTCCTGAACGATCGCTGCACTTTCTCTGGTAGTGTTGGTCAGCAGAATATACAGTTTTCCATCCGGCATCATTCCCAGATAGTCGCTGTCTCTCATCTGCCGCGACATGTGTTCATCGATCTCACGATATCTTTCTTTCCCAACATCCACTTTTATCAATACACACTCCACCAGATTCTTCAGCTCTGCATTCATATACGCCTGTACCAGTGACTCAAAAGCTTCCGGTTCCAGGATCCTGGAATGTCCGCTGTAACGCTGTTCTTCCAGAGCCTGCATGTATCTCTGTGCACGAAGTACCGCATTCTGGATCAGATAGCTGACAACCGTGAGGAAATTGGCCTGTCCCAGAGTCATTTTTTCCCATTTTAATCCCCAGAGCATGATGATCATCTGAACCTGTCCGCCTTCGTAAATGCCTCTGGCCATCAGCGGATAGCGTTCGTCCATATTTTTGTTGATATATACTTTCTGTTCGCTTAATGCATCATAAATCTCCGCCATCTCTTTATAACGGATGGAATTCCCCAGACTTCTGGCCTTATGGGAACTTGCGGAAAAAATACGGGCATAATCTCTGTTGACCACATTATAAAGAGCTACATCTTTCGTCTGCATCAGTTTCTCCAGCATTTCTACTGCATAGAAAATAACTTCATCGGGCATACGCTGTTCCAGCCCTGCTGTAATACTGTAGATCTTACCGATACTGTCTTTATGATCGATCAGCTGCTGCTCCATAATCTCTTTTACACGAACGTTGCTCTCGTTGATATCCCGTATATCCACGATCTGCCTGTTCAAATGCTCTTCCAGTTCCTGGCTCTCCAGACGCATGGTCCGGATCTGGTCACGCATATATCCTACAACCAGTCCCAGGATAAACAGCTGGGCAATCCACACATAGGTGTTATAATCCACAAGCACCTCGAAGCCGCTTCGTGTATACATCTGCCGGAACATATATCCGGCTACTGCCAGTATGGCGGAAAAAGTAGCCTGCTGCTGCCCATATACAATGGCAAAAAGCAGCACATACAGAAGAAAAGGATCCAGATTTGCGAAATATTCGCTTCCTACTGTTCGGTTATTCATCATAAAGAACGGGATGAAGCAGACCATATTTTCGAAAAATGGAAAAAGTACCTTGATCAGCCATTTCCATTTCTCGATCAGAACTCTCCACCAGGGAAGTTTCAATTCATCCTCATTGAGAAAAACATCCGCGTGCTTCTTCATATAAGAAGCCATATCTTTTATATTTTTCTCCAGATTTCCGAATGCGTGAACCCCGTATTCCTGCTCGAAATACCGGCCTGACAGAACACATCTTCCATTGCTGTCCGAAAATGCTGCAATATTGGATTCTATTCCCATTGCTTCCTGAACCATGGCCGCAAGTTTGAGCTCACTGATCACATCATTAGACGAAAGATTGTACCTGCTACGTTCATGTTTCGTTTTTTTTACAAGCTGATAAATATATTCTACCGCATCTTTCTCATAAAGTAAGGAAAATACATGCTCTGTTTTCGCCTTGATATGACCGTCCCGCAGACAGTCCAGGCACATCCGGGCACAGATATTGTTTACATCCTTTTTTTCTTTCGGAATGCTGTACAGGTGGTCCAGACGCAGTGTTACAATATCCAGCCCACGGTTCATCCTGAAATTCTCACAGATTTCCTCTGCCTGTGATAATGCATCTGCCCGGACCCCGATTCCGGAAAATGGCTCATCCTCTGTAATATCATCTGTGTAATTTCCATTATAGATCTCATCGGAAGAAAGGAAGATCAGTCTTCCTTTATTAACCACTGAATAAGCCACCAAAATATTGACCAGGTGGGAAATAAAGTGCACAATTTCTCTTTCTTCCCCGTTCCACCGGTAATTCGTGTCAAATGCACCCATGAGGATCGTTACATCTGCATTGACGCTTTCCAGAATATCATTCAAATTCTCACAGTCATAGGCGAAATCGTATTTCTCAAATACCCGTTCATATTTATTATGTCTGTATTTATCTCCGGTCAGCAGAAAAACCCTGTGTCCTTCTTTTCTCAGTTTCAGGATCATGCTGTCCATCAGGCTACAGGAGCCGCCAGCCAACAGAATATTCATGTTTTTGCCCTTCTTAATTTATAGTTTTTTCTCGAACAGAGATCGTTCTGGAAGGATTTTTTCCAGTGCACTTATAATTTCCTGCTTCGCCTTCTCGAAATCAATCTCATGATTACTGTCATTGATGCAGATCATTTTCTTTTTCTGCCCGGTGATCGTCTGTACCAGTCTGTCATTATTTTCTTCTACATCGTAGTATCCGCATAGTTTCTGTACATTCTTCGGAACGAATTCCCCGCTGAGCTTCTGGTATTCTCTCAGCACATACTGGTTTACATCTTCTTTATGCCGAAATGGATGGCTACATACCTGCGTAAGCAGCTCCGATTCCAGTTCCCACAGTTTCTGACAGGTGCTTTTCACCAACGGTGACGGACCATGTACTGTATAAAATCCGGTAAACCGGGGAAAAGCCAGTTCCAGCATATTATAGAAGAAATACATGGGCGGATACCCTATATGAAAATATGCCCCGGGATGCTTCTTTATATTATCACGTTTATCGAAATATTTCGCCAGCAGCATGGCATTGTTCAGATATATGTAGGGCATGACCTGATCATTAACATTCGCCACATCAGGCTGAAGCGCCAGCATATCTACTGGTCTGCCATTGCGGAAAAAATCCTCTGCTGCAATGGATTTCAGCAAAAACATATCATCATTAAAATAAACAAAATTCTCTGACAGATCCGGAATTCTGTGCAGGTTCCACTCAATCGTATGGGAATTAAATGTAGGGCAAAATTTCTCTGGGATAAACTCCTCATGCCGGACAATATTCAGTTTGGGATGTTCTATATTCAGCCAGTGTGGAATATGTCCCCAGGTGACCAGATGGATTTTCCTCACCCATGGTGCAAATTTCTCAACACCACGAAACCAGTAATGCAGATTATCCCAGTCTCTGTAACGCTCTTCTCTGTCATCTACGCGATCGAATCCACTAATGCCGCTGATCCTGTCGCTCTTCTCTCTCCGCCACTCCGGATCATTCCCATCTACCCAGGCAATGACAAAATCTATTTTCTGATCTTCACCCAATTTTCTCATATGTTTTCCCCACACAATTACCGTTTACCCTTTCCCGATAACCACAGATTTACTTTGTGCATAAGTATACCACATCTCATTATTATGTTACAAATAAAAAGACATTCTGACTCTTAATCAGAATGTCCATGGTCCATAGACAAGAAAAACACCGTCCCCGCGGCAATCGCATTGTCCGCAAAAACAGTGTTCTTAGTGCGCCTTCAGGGGTTCGAACCCTGGACACCCTGATTAAGAGTCAGGTGCTCTACCAACTGAGCTAAAAGCGCATTTTCTTTAGTTATTGCTTCAAGGTAGTTCCTCAACGCAAGTGATATTATATAAAATGATACATAAAATGTCAATAGGTATTTCATATTTTTTTTAATTTTTTTATTTTTCCTTTTTTTCATCCTTTTTAGACAGTTTATTCAGTAGCTTATTCAGTTCTTCTGCTGATTTCTGTACCTGCCCCATAGCCTTATCAAAGGAGCGATGTTCATATCCGAAAAGCATTATTTTATTATGAAAAGACTTTTTCCTTTTCAAAGACAGCTCCCCGGGACGCTTCGCGCCCCGAAATCTACTTGAATTATTTTATGCTGCTGTCTTTCTTTATATTCCCGTCATCAGTCTGTCTTTTGTCTGGAAATTACCATCTTACAGATTGGATTTCCCATGGAAGAAAACTTTTCTTCATACTCTGTCATTACATTCCCTTTCACCATTTCTTCATTATGGTGCAGATCAAAAGTAAATGCATCCAGATTCCATTTGGTTTCCTTCACTTCTTCCAGAGAAAATTCAAACAATCCTTTATTATCGGTCTTAAACTCTACTTTTCCATCAGGTACCAGGATCTGATCATAACGTGCCAGGAATTCCCTTGAAGTGAGACGACGTTTGGCATGACGCGCCTTAGGCCAGGGATCCGAGAAATTCAGATAAATCTTATCAACCTCACCTTTGTCAAAAATATCCGGCAGAAGTCTGGCGTCCACACGCATAAAATATAAATTGGAATAAACCACGCCATTCTCCTCCAGTTCATGTCTTTTTTGCAATGCGCGAAGAAGAACGCTGTCGTACATTTCAATTCCGACATAGTTGATTTCCGGATGAAGTCTGGCGAGATCCATCAGGAACCTTCCCTTTCCCATTCCTACCTCTATATGGATCGGCTGTTTTTTCTCAAAAACATTTTCCCAGCTTCCTTTATGGCTCTCAGGCTGCTGGATCACATAAGGACTCTCCAGGATTGCATCCTGAGCTCCCGGAATATTTCTTAATCTCATAATATCCTCCATAAAATCCTATCAGTTTTCATACAGTATCTCAAAGTATACCACACTCCCCTGCCAAATGCCTATTTTTTTTGTTGAAAAATAAACAGTTCATTGTTCATTTGTTTAATATTTATCAATTTTCTATGTTTCAAAAAAATTACATGGTTTTTTTCACCAAATAGGTGTATGATATGTAACAGAAATTACTATTTTGCACATAGTAATTCGAGCTTTTTTGTAAAAATTTGACAACTAAGGAGGTTGAAGATGGAGCAGATACTTAACAAATTATCTGAAATCGAGCTTACAGCCCAACGCATCATGGAAGACTGCGATCGACAGAAACAAATACTTTCTGAAGAAGCGGAAAAGAAATGTAAAAATTATGACGATCAGCTTGAAGCCCAGACAGCTGAGCAGATACAGAAGATCCGTCAGCAGCTTGAAGAGGAAAAAGATTCCCGTTTAGCACAGTTACGGGCAGATACAGACGCTACTTTTTCTTCACTGGATGCTCATTACGAGCAGCAGCACACACAACTTTCCCAGGAATTGTTTGAGAAAATACTATCTATGTAAAGACATTACTCAAACATGAAACAACATCAGGAAAGGAAGTGAGTAATAATGGGAGGCGTACTCTCCTACAGCGGACTTTCGACAAAAATCCGCGCAATGCAGAGCAGGCTTACTACCATGGAACAGTTTGAAGAAATCCTCCAGCTGTCTGATGTTACCCAGGTAGCCGCCTATCTGAAACGAATGCCGGAATACTCTTCCAAATGGGATGCACTGGATGAAAATACACTGCACAGAGGCCAGATTGAGAAGCTTCTAAAGAAGTCCATATTTCAAAACTTCTCCAGGATTTATCACTTTGCAAACCCGGAACAGCGTAAATTCCTGGATTTGTATTCCAAGCGTTATGAAATCCGTGTACTGAAAGAAGTCATGACAAATATCTTCGATCACCGTGACACGGACCCTGTAGATGTCTCTCCGTACCGCGAATTCTTCCGTCTGCATTCCAATATTGATGTAGACCGGATCACGACCTGTTCCACCATGGAGGAACTAATCTCCTGCCTCAAGGGAAACGAGTTTTATTTCCCGCTTTCGAAGATCCAGGAGCATGAAACAGCACTTCTTTTTGACTATGGTATGGCACTGGATCTGTATTATTTTACCCAGATCTGGAACATCCGCAAGAAGCTGTTTAAAGGTAAAGATCTAGAAGAGATCACCCGCACCTACGGCGAGAAATTCGATATGCTGAACCTGCAGTTTATCCAGCGTTCCAAACGATATTACAATATGGATCCGGCAAGTATTTATGCATTGCTGATCCCTATGAATTATAAGTTAAAGAAAGAAGAGATCACAGCTCTGGTGGAAGCCCCCTCATATGAAGAGGGCCGGAGAATTTTCCAGAAAACATGGTACGGTAGCAAATATGAGCAGCTTACCGTAGCAAACCTGGAGGAATTCTACAACCATATCCACCGCACGATCCTTGAAAAAGAAGCCCACAGAAACCCCTATTCTGTAGCAATAATCTATTCCTACTTATATAATAAGGAACACGAAGTAAACCGTCTGACCATCGCCATTGAGTGCGTACGTTACGGTGTACAGCATGATGAAGCCATGCGTTATATATGCAATAACTAGGAGGTGAATTTATGATTGAGAAAATGAAGTTCCTGAGCATTACCGGTCCCAAAACTGATATTGACCGAGTGGTAAACACCTACCTTTCCAAATACGAAATCCATCTGGAAAATGCCCTTTCCGAGCTGACTGCAGTAGAGAGTCTTTCTCCATTTATGGAAATCAATCCTTACAAAGAAGCCCTCACTGTTGCTAACAGCTTTTATGAGGAACTGGCTGATCCGGAGCAGATTTCTGTCAAATCAGCACCAGATACGGAACAGGCTTTAAATACCATTCGTCGGATCCAGTCCGATTATCAGGAACTGAGCAATACCCGTACAGATCTGGAAAGCCAGCTTGCAGCACTGGATGAGTCCCTGCGGGTGATCCGTCCATTTCGAAATATCAACTACAATCTTTCCTCAATACTGAAATTCCAGTTTATACATTTCCGCTTTGGAAGGATTGAAAAAGAATACTATCAAAAATTCGAAAAGTATATTTACGAAAATCTGGACACGATCTTTATCAAATGTGATGAAGATGACCAGTATATCTGGGGTGTTTATTTTGTCCCGGAACATGAGGCTCAGAAAGTCAAGGCTGTCTACTCTTCTATGCACTTTGAGAGAATTTACATGCCGGATACCTATGAAGGTACCGCAAAATCAGCCTTCGAACAGCTGACTCAGAAGCGCAACCGTACAGCCGCTGATCTGGCATCTGCAGACCAGAAAAAAGCTGATTTTCTTCTCCGAAACAGGGAAGATATCGTGGCATCCCGCAACGCTATTGCACAGCTTTCCGGTAATTTTGATGTGCGAAGACTTGCAGCATGTACTCACGGTGACAAAGATGTTTTCTATATCTTATGTGGATGGATGACTGAGAAAGATGCGCATTCTTTCCAGGCAGATATCAAAGATGACAGCCGTATCTTCTGTATTATTGACGGTGAAGAGGATGAACATCTGAAACCTGGCGTACATCAGCAGCCGCCCACCAAATTGAAGAATCCGAAACTGTTTAAACCTTTTGAAATGTATATCAAAATGTATGGTCTTCCGGCCTACAATGAAATGGATCCCACATGGTTTGTAGCACTGACTTATTCTTTCATTTTCGGTGCAATGTTCGGTGATGTTGGACAGGGATTACTGCTCTTTATCGGCGGTTTCCTGCTTTATAAATTTAAGCATATCACACTGGCAGGCATTATCAGCTGCGCAGGTGTATTTTCCACATTCTTTGGATTTATGTTCGGAAGTATCTTCGGATTTGAAGATGTGATACCTGCTTTGTGGCTCCGTCCAATGAACAATATGATGACTGTTCCGTTTATCGGAAAGCTGAATACTGTATTTATCATTGCCATTGGTTTTGGTATGGGAATTATCCTTTTATGTATGGTATTTAACATTCTGAATGCATGGAAGGCCGGAGATATTGAACATATCTGGTTCGATACAAACTCCGTGGCAGGTCTGGTATTCTACGGATCAGCCGTGATTTCCATTGCACTGATCCTGACAGGGCACACACTTCCGGGAGGAATCGTATTGTTTATCATGTTCGGCGTGCCGCTGATCCTGATTTTCCTGAAAGAGCCGCTTACGGCACTTATTGAGAAGAAATCAAAAGTTATGCCGAAAGAAAAAGGAATGTTCATTGTTCAGGGACTTTTCGAGATGTTTGAAGTCCTGTTAAGCTACTTCTCCAATACCCTTTCCTTCGTCCGTATCGGAGCTTTCGCAGTCAGCCATGCAGCCATGATGGAAGTCGTTCTCATGCTTGCAGGCGCAGAAAGCGGAAACCTGAACTGGGTAGTAGTTGTCCTCGGAAACCTTTTTGTATGCGGTATGGAAGGTCTGATCGTTGGTATCCAGGTGCTTCGTCTGGAATATTATGAAATGTTCAGCCGCTTCTACAAAGGTACAGGACGTAAATTTGAGCCATTCCGCTCTGTAAAATAGAAACGATTAGATCAAAATATATTTTGATCTAATCGCAATATACACGAATTGCTCCGCTGTAAAACAGCTCCCACAATTCTGGTGTATCAACAATCTAAGAAAAGAGGAGATTTAATTATGACAACAATCGCACAAATCATTTTAGCAATCGCACTGGTACTCAGCATCATTCTTCCATTTGGCTACTATCTCATCGGTGAGAAAAACCGTGGACGTTACAAAACAGCCATCGGCGTAAACGCATTCTTCTTCTTTGGAACAATGCTCATCGCCATCGCAGTTATGTTCACAGGTGCTTCTTCCGTACAGGCTGCTGCTGGTTCTGAGGCAGGTCTTGCAACAGGTATGGGCTACATCGCAGCAGCCCTTGTAACAGGTCTTTCCTGTATCGGTGGTGGTATTGCCGTTGCCAGTGCGGCAAGCGCAGCTTTAGGCGCTATCAGCGAGGATCAGAGTATCCTTGGTAAATCCCTTATCTTCGTAGGTCTTGCAGAAGGTGTTGCCCTTTACGGACTGATCATCTCCTTCATGATCCTGGGACAGTTATAAGATGCAGATGTTTTTGATCAGCGACAATATCGATACTTACACAGGGATGAGACTGGCAGGTGTAGAGGGTGTCGTGGTTCACACACATGACGAATTAAAAGATGCTTTGCAGAAAGCCATCTCCAATAAAGAAATCGGAATCATACTCCTGACCGAGAAATTCGGCCGGGAGTTTCCCGAAATTATAAATGATGTAAAACTTCATCACAAGACCCCTCTGATCATCGAAATCCCCGACAGGCACGGTACTGGCCGCAAACCAGATTTTATCACTTCATATGTAAATGAGGCAATTGGACTAAAATTATAGGCAGGTGTTAACATGACAATTGATGAAAAACTCAGCCATTTTTATGATATCACTGTAGAAGATGCCCGTGCAAAAGCTGCCGCTATTCTGGAGAAGCACAAAGAAACTCTGGAAAAAATGACAGAAGAGCGCAAGGCTCTCAGTGAAGAAAACGCCCAGACACAGATCAAAGCAGAAACCGCCAACGCCAGACGCGAAGTCAACAAGGCTCTTTCTGCAGAACAGCTCACCATCAAACGTGACTGGACCAAGAAACAGAACGAATTAAAAGAGAAACTTTTCTCTGAAGTAAAAGGACTTCTGGAATCCTTTACCAAAACCCCGGAATACGAGAACTACTTGACTACCAAGATCAAAGAAGCTCTGGATTTCGCAGAGAACGATGAAATCTCCATCTATCTCTCACCGGAAGATAGCTCTCTTGCAGAGAAACTTCAGCAGAGCACAGGTGCTGCCATCCAGATTGCGAAAGACTCATTCCTCGGCGGTATCCGCGCCACGATCCCTCAGAAGAATATCCTGATCGATCACTCTTTTGCAGGAAATTTCGAAGCAGCTTACAAAGAATTCAAATTTGACGGAGGACCAGAACATGAGTAATACAGGTATTATCTACGGTGTCAACGGCCCCGTCATTTATCTGAAGGGCGACAGCGGATTTAAAATTTCCGAGATGGTCTATGTAGGCCCGGAACATCTGGTAGGTGAGATCATCGGCCTGAAAAAAGGCATGACCACTGTACAGGTTTTCGAGGAAACTACAGGTCTGAAACCAGGAGATATCGTTACAGGTACCGGAGATGCCATCTCCGTACTTCTTGGACCTGGAATCATCCACAACATCTTTGACGGTATCCAGCGTCCTCTGGAAGAGATTGCCAAAGCCTCCGGCAAATATATTTCCCGAGGTGTCAGCGTCGATTCCCTTGACACAGAAAAGAAATGGAACACACATATCACAGTAAAAGAGGGAGACGTAGTCGGTCCCGGCTCCATTATCGCAGAGACCCAGGAAACAGACTCCATCCTTCACAAATCTATGGTACCTCCAAACCTTACAGAAGCAACTGTTATTCATGCGGCTCCTGACGGAGAATACACCATTCTGGAACCGATCGTAACCATTCAGTTCGCAGACGGAACAACTAAAGATCTGGCACTTGCGCAGAAATGGCCGATCCGTATCCCGAGACCAACCCACAAACGTTTCCCTGCAAGCGTACCGCTTATCACAGGCCAGCGTATCCTTGACACCCTTTTCCCGATCGCAAAGGGCGGTACAGCCGCTGTTCCGGGAGGTTTCGGTACAGGTAAAACAATGACCCAGCATCAGATTGCGAAATGGTCTGACGCAGATATCATCATCTACATTGGCTGCGGAGAGCGTGGAAACGAGATGACTCAGGTTCTGGAGGATTTCAGTAAGCTGATCGACCCGAAATCCGGAAACCTGATGATGGACAGAACCACACTGATCGCCAATACTTCCAACATGCCTGTTGCGGCCCGTGAAGCTTCTATTTATACAGGTGTTACTCTTGCGGAATACTACCGTGACATGGGCTATGACGTAGCCATCATGGCAGACTCCACTTCCCGTTGGGCAGAAGCTCTTCGAGAGCTGTCCGGACGTCTGGAGGAAATGCCTGCAGAGGAAGGTTTCCCTGCATATCTGGCATCCAAGCTGTCCGCATTCTATGAACGTGCAGGAATGATGCAGAACTTAAACGGAACCGAAGGCTCTGTCTCCATTATCGGAGCAGTTTCCCCTCAGGGTGGTGACTTCTCAGAGCCTGTTACACAGAACACCAAGCGTTTCGTCCGCTGCTTCTGGGGACTGGATAAATCCCTTGCCTATGCCCGTCACTTCCCTGCTATCCACTGGCTCACCAGCTACAGTGAATATCTGGAAGACCTGACACCATGGTACAGAGAACACGTTTCCCCGAAATTCGTGGCAGACAGAAACCAGCTCATGGCAATCCTGAATCAGGAGAGTTCCCTGATGGAAATTGTGAAACTGATCGGTAGTGACGTTCTTCCGGACGACCAGAAACTGACATTGGAAATCGCCAGAGTTATCCGTCTGGGATTTCTCCAGCAGAACGCTTTCCACGCAGAAGATACCTGCGTACCAATGGAAAAACAATTCAAGATGATGGAAACGATCCTCTACCTTTACGAGAAATGCCGTGCACTCATCAACCGCGGAATGCCGGTTTCCGTATTGAAAGAGGGCAATAACATCTTTGAAAAAATTATTTCTATTAAATATGATGTAGCAAACAACCAGCTTGATAAATTCGACCAGTACAAGCAGGATATTGATACTTTCTATGACAATATAATGGAGAAAAACGGCTGATGCCGAAAGAGTTATGATTCGTAGGTATCCAGAAGCCAGAAACAGATTTCATGTGAACCATACTGACTTGTCTGCTTATATGAAATCCAGCTATGAATCGTAACAGAGAGGAGAAGTTTATGGCAATTGAATATTTAGGCTTAAGCGAAATAAACGGACCTCTGGTGGTCCTGGAAGGTGTCAAGAATGCCTCCTATGAGGAAATCGTAGAATTCCACATGGACGACGGGACTCGCAAGATCGGCCGTATTATTGAGATTTATGAGGACAAAGCTGTTATTCAGGTTTTCGAGGGAACTGACAGCATGTCCTTAAGCAATACCCACACAAGACTGACCGGACATCCAATGGAGATCGGGCTTTCTCCTGAAATCCTTGGACGTACTTTCAACGGTATCGGCCAGCCGATCGACGGTCTGGGAGATATCACCCCGGAAGTCAAGTTAAACATCAACGGTCTGCCGCTGAACCCGGTAGCTCGTGAATACCCACGAAACTATATCAACACCGGTATTTCCGCAATTGACGGACTGACCACTCTGATCCGTGGTCAGAAGCTGCCGATCTTTTCCGGAAATGGTCTTCCGCATGACAAACTGGCTGCACAGATCGTACAGCAGGCATCTCTGGGTGAAGGCTCCGATGAAAAATTTGCCATTGTTTTCGCAGCAATGGGTGTTAAATACGATGTCGCAGAATTTTTCCGCCGTACTTTTGAGGAGAGCGGTGCTGCAGACCACGTAGTCATGTTCCTGAACCTTGCCAATGACCCGGTTGTTGAGCGTCTTCTTACACCGAAGATTGCCCTCACTGCCGCAGAATATCTTGCATTTGAAAAAGGAATGCACATCCTGGTCATCCTGACAGATATCACTTCTTTCTGCGAGGCCATGCGAGAGGTTTCCTCCTCCAAAGGTGAGATTCCATCCCGTAAAGGTTATCCGGGTTATCTGTACAGTGAACTTGCAACCCTGTACGAACGAGCAGGTATCGTAAAAGGCAAACCGGGTTCTGTAACTCAGATTCCGATCCTGACCATGCCAAACGATGACATCACCCACCCGATCCCTGACCTTACCGGTTACATCACTGAGGGCCAGATCGTTCTGGACAGACAGCTTCACGGACAGGCAATTTACCCGCCGATCAACGTACTGCCGTCCCTTTCCCGTCTGATGAAAGACGGTATCGGTGAAGGCTACACCAGAGCCGACCATCAGGACGTAGCAAACCAGCTTTTCTCCTGCTATGCAAAAGTTGGAGATGCCAGAGCCCTTGCTTCTGTTATCGGTGAAGATGAACTTTCCCCACTGGATAAACGTTATCTGGTATTTGGTAAAGCTTTTGAGAGCGAATTTGTCGGCCAGTCCGAAACAGAGAACCGAAGCATCACCGAAACCCTTGATAAAGGCTGGGAACTTCTGGGACTTCTTCCGAAGGAAGAACTTGACCGAATCGATACGAAGATCCTCGACAAGTACTATCACGAAACAGTACGCTAAAAGAAGCGAGGTGATTGAATGGATCCGAATACCTTTCCCACCAAGGGAAACCTGATACTTGCCAAGAACTCACTGAAACTTTCCCGTCAGGGCTATGAGCTGATGGATAAGAAGCGTAATATCCTGATCCGTGAGATGATGGAGCTGATCGATCAGGCAAAAGATATCCAGACACAGATTGACGTGACTTTCCGCACCGCCTATGCCGCACTGCAGAAAGCCAACATGGAGATCGGTATCGCCTTTGTTCAGCAGATTGCGTGTACAGTTCCCATCGAGAACTCTATCCGCATCAAAACCCGAAGCGTTATGGGTACAGAGATTCCTCTTGTGGAATATGACAAAACAACCAACACTCCTACCTATGCCTACTACAGCACCAAGATGTCCCTGGATGAAGCCAAGGCTGCCTTTGAAAAAGTAAAAGAGCTGTCCATCCGTCTCTCTATGGTGGAAAACGCAGCCATCAGACTTGCCGCAAATATCAAGAAGACACAGAAACGTGCAAACGCTCTGAAGAATATCACCATTCCAAAGTACGAAGCACTGACCAAAGACATCCAGAATGCTCTGGAAGAGAAAGAACGTGAAGAGTTCACCCGTTTGAAAGTAATTAAACGAATGAAGCAGAAATAATCTTAAAGTAAATATCAAAATATTCTAAAGCAGTTAGATGGATATTTCATCATCCATTTAACTGCTTTTACTTTTCCCGATCACAATAAGCGTGATATTGAGTGTGGAAAACCCTTGTGGAAAGTTATCCCCAGGCCATTTTGTTTTGTGTCTGTCCCATCCCCATCGGTCATTTCTATGTGGAAATTTCTCCTCATCCACATCTGGATTCTTTTTTTATCTCCTGTTGTATATTTCAGTATAATATCTTTTAGAATATTCTGATTATTTATCTGTATATCGCTATATTTTGTCTTTTACAGACAATATTATATGTTTTTTAGAATATAGAAAAGTCAATAGATTTTTCTATTTTTTTGTCCTGAAATGTCGATTTATCATTTTACACAAAACATTTGTTTCTTTTATTTTTATGTAAATCAAGTATTCCACACACATAAAATGTGGATAATGTGGATAACTTTGTGTATAACTTTAATTTACGGGCTTTTTCAGATATCCGGTATGTGGATAGAGTGTGTAATACTTTATCCACTTTTCCCATCTGTCGACATTCTTTGTGCAATTTGTCGAAACGGCTAAAAAACTGTCATTCCAGCCCGAAGAAGCGCACAAAAAAATCCCTATCTCAACAGATAAGGACTTCTTTTGTATTCTGTATTTCTATTATTCCATAAATGTTCCGATTGCTGCCGGCTGCTCATAATCATAATTGGAAATCTTAATTCCTGTAGCAGAACCGCTGGCATGAATGATCTTTCCATCACCAATATAAAGTGCTACATGGTCTACATATCCGTGTCCATAGAATACCAGATCACCAGGCTCGATCTGACTTACATCTTTCTTAGTGGAAGCAGCACACTGATCTGCTGCCACACGTGGAAGGCTGTACCCGAAGTTCGCGAACACAGACATTACAAATCCTGAACAGTCTGCTCCGTTTGTCAGGCTTGTGCCGCCATATACATAAGGATTTCCCTCGAACTGTAATGCGAAATTTACCAGTTCCTGCCGCTTGGCCACACGCTGGGCTTCCGCTTCTTCTGCTGCCTTTTTCTTCGTCTCTTCCACAGACTGCTGAATGGCTTCCAGAGCCGCTGCTTTCTCCTGCTCTGCTTTCTCTGAAGCTTTCTGTGCTTTCTCTACCCTGCGTTCCTCTCTGACCTGTGCTGCCTCTTCCTCTTTCTGCATGAATTCCTGAGTCTGCTCTTCTGTCTGCTTCGCCAGAGCACTGGCAAATACGCTTACACTGCCGGTTGCATCTTCCGGATCAGTGATCTCGCTTCCAGAGGCATCCCCCTCAGTTACATCACTGTCAGTTATATCACTTCCATCAGAGAAAAGCTCTGCGCCATCTGTCTCCACTGCCCATACTCCCTGAGCCGGTGCACAGACCATCGTGCTGATCACTGCTGCAAGTATCACTTTTTTTATCTTATTTCTCATGAAATTCCTCTCTTGTAATTGTTACACTTTTGTTACATGGTTATGTATGTTAACATAAGAAAGGAGATTTGTCAAACCAAAAAGGAACTGTTCACAGAATTTTCATCTGTAAACAATTCCCTGTTTTCGCCTTTTTATCTGTTTGTAAGCAGATAGTCCTGCACAGAAGCCACCGTATTGGCTCCATCTGCCACTGCAGTTACCACCTGGCGGAGTTTCTTGGTGCGGATGTCTCCGGCTGCGAAGATTCCCGGTGTTCCTGTGATCCCTTCTTCACCTGCAATAATATAGCCGTGTTCATCCAACGGAACGATTTCTTTAAATCTCGCTGTATTCGGGATGATCCCTATTGCTATAAATACACCGTCTGCAGGGATCACCGACTCACTGTTATCTTTCACATTCCGGATCTTCAGGCCAGTCACACTGTCCGTGCCCTGTATCTCCACTGCCACGCTGTCCCATACCATTTCAATATTCTCCGCAGCTGCCAGACTGTCCTGAAGGATCTGATCTGCCCGAAGTGCATCACGTCTGTGAACCATATAAACTTTCCGGCAGATCCTGGACAGAAAAAGGGCATCTTCTGCTGCAATATTTCCGCCGCCAACTACAACCGCTGTCTTGTCCTTAAAAAATGCCCCGTCACAGGTTGCACAATAAGAAACTCCCATTCCGGAAAACTCCTGCTCTCCCGGGATCTCCAGCATTCTGTGGCTGGCTCCGCAGGCAAGCACTACAGTTCTGGCTCTGTATTCGTTCTTTTTCGTACGGATGATCTTCTCTGCTCCTGTATCTTCCACTGCAAGCACATTCTCCCGCACAGGAGAACCCCCCAGCTTCTGCGCGTGATTCTCGAAAGCTTCTCCCAGATCCATTCCGCTGATCCCCGGAAGTCCCGGATAGTTATCTACCTCATAGGTATTCTGGATCTGTCCGCCCACTGTGAACTGTTTGTCCAGCCACAGAATTTTTAGCCTGGCCCGCGCTGCATAAATGACTGCACTGATCCCCGCCGGTCCGGCTCCCAGGATCGCTATATCATAAATCTCTGACATTTTATACCTCCCGCCTGTTTCCTGCTCTGACTGTAATCTGTATGCAGGAACCTGCATTTCGTAAAATTTACTATTAACTATGATAGCATACTCCCTCTTCTTTTCCAATAAGATAGTAAAAACAGCCTCTGAGGTTTGTATGAAGATCCTGAAAAAAATTATCGCCCTGTGTCTGGTCTTTTGTCTGGGACTTGGACTGGGCTGCCTGTCTGAGTATCCATTTACCGAGAATTCGCGTTTCGAAGCATTCACGGAAAAGCTGTTCCGTTCGGAAGTTTCCGGCAATGCCCTTTCCCTCCATTATACTCTGGCTGATCCTGCTTCCCGTGGAATTTCCACCCAGAATATTTCCCTTGGTACTGTAAACACAGACTTTGAAGAAACTGCCGCTCTCTGCGCTGAATATGAAAAAAAGCTGAAAGGTTTTGCCTATTCCAAACTCTCCCGGGATAACCAGCTAACTTTGGATATGCTGCTTTTGTATTTCCACACCCGAAGTACACTGGGGGAAAATTACCTGCTGGATGAACCGCTGGGGGCCAGTCTTGGCATTCAGGCACAGCTTCCTGTACTTCTGGCAGAATATGCTTTCTATACTGAGAAAGATATTTCTGATTACCTGAAGCTCCTTGGCACTATTAAGCCATATTTTCAGAGCATCCTGGAATTCGAGAAAAAGAAATCGCAGGCAGGTCTTTTTATGAGTGATACTTCTCTGGACCGGATCCTTACCCAGTGCCAGGCCTTCATTCAGGACCCGGATGCCAATTACATAGATGAGATTTTCGCACAGAAGCTTCAGACTCTCGGAAGTTTAAAAGATGAAGACCAGACCATATTGTGCACCTGGCATCATAAGCTGATCCTGGAACAGGTGATCCCTGCCTACCAGAATCTGATGGCCGGGCTGGAGAAGCTTCGGGGAACCGGCCAGACCAGCAGAGGACTGGCATATTTTCCCGGAGGCAGGGAATATTATCTCTATCTTCTGAGAACCCAGACCGGCTCCTATGTTCCTGTCAAACAGATCGAACAGCGCCTTTCCACCCAGCTTATGAATGATTACGAACAGATCCGTTCCCTGATCCGGACAGATTCCTCACTGATCTCCTCTTTAAGCAGATACACCGGCACTATCACCCTTACTCCTGCCCAGATGCTTGAAAAACTTCCTGCACTGATGGCAGAGGATTTCCCTGCATTAAACAATGTTTCCTACGAAATCCGCTACGTACATCCTTCTATGAAAAAGTTCCTCAGCCCTGCCTTTTATCTTACTCCACCTATTGATACCCAGACTCCCAACGTGATCTATATCAATCAGTCAGACCGGACTTCCAGTCTGGAACTTTTCGGAACACTGGCCCACGAAGGATTCCCCGGACATCTTTATCAGACGGTTTCTTTTGCCAGAAGCACTCCTTCCAGCATCCGTTATCTGATCACCTCGCCCGGCTACATAGAAGGATGGGCTACCTATGTAGAATCTTATGCTTATCAGTATGCAGCTTCCCTTATGCCGGATGCTGGTTCTGAAACTGCCTCCGCTGCTGTAACTCTTGCCTGGCTGAACCGCAGCATGAACCTGTGTATTTACTCACTGATCGACCTTGGGATTCATTACAGTGGCTGGGATCAGGCACGTACTGCAGCCTTCCTTAAGGCATTTGGCATTACCAATACTTCTACAGTCAGCGAAATCTTCCAGTACATTGTGGAAACCCCTGGAAATTACCTGAAATATTACCTGGGATATCTGAATTTCCTGGATCTGAAAAACAAATGCAGCCAGAAATCCAGTGATAATTTTGACCTGAAAGATTTTCACCGCCAGATCCTGGAGATCGGCCCGGTTCAGTTTCCTGTATTAGAAAAATATATGAACTAATCATTTCCGCACAAGTGCCTTCCTGACAGGATCCATCGGTATGATCAGCTCTCACAAGTGTCAATACAACATGTAAGATACCTGCAATGGCCAATATGACCTTAAGAATCAGGGTTGCACATAATACTTTGATCCATATATCGTCAAATGTGCCTGTAAACATGGATCAAAGTGACTCTGTTTCTTTCTTCGCCTGCTCATTTGTTCCATATTTCCTCTTACTTTCATCAGCCTGCTGTGAGGACAGTCCAGACATCAGTTTTCTTTGTCTATCGCATTCATTTCCTGGAATAGCCTCCTTTGATATAAGCTTCAGCGAAAAAAATGTCAGGAGCAAACTGTTTTACCCCTAACATCTTTAGCACTTATCCACTATTGATATGACCTGAAAAATTTCTGCAGCTTGGTCAGAGCCCTGGTCAGAGACTCTGTTTCCTCTACATTCAGATCCTTCAGGACAGCCAGCACCATTTTCTCATGGAAATTCTGATGATGACGGTATGCCTTCTCCCCCTTCTCAGTAAGCGAGATCAGCACAACTCTTCTGTCTTCCTGGCTTCGCATACGCTGAATATAACCCTTCTTTACAAGATTGTTCACAGCAATGGTCAGTGTTCCCACTGTTACCCCCAGTGTCCTGGCCACAGTAGACATATTTTTCTGCTGCTGGATTCCCACTGCATCAATAATGTGCATATCGTTTACAGAAATATCCTTATATTCAGGCGTGATCAGCGCCCTCTCTTCCAGATCCAGAATCTCATTAAATAAATGGACAAGCACATCGTTGATCGCTTCATAATGGTTCATCCGGTTCTCCCCCTTTTTACGCTCATAAACATATTATACACTAAAGTAGACGGCAGGGTCAAAAGATATTTGATAAACCGTAACAAACATTTTTTCAATAAATTCTTCCTTTAAGCTGTGAAATTTGATATAATGAATTGATATATACTACATAACATTGAAGGATTGATTTAATGAAAAGAAATAATATTCCTTTGAATTTTAAAGAAAAAAACAATTCCAAGATCAGTTTATACTGTTCTGTTGCAGTTCTGCTGCTTCTTTTTTTCTGTTTTCACCAGCTGGATTACAGCCTGATCACGAAACCTGAAACTGAAGCAAAAGAGGCTGCCGCGCAGAAACAGCAGGAAGCTGAAGCAGCGGCTGAAACTCCTGAGATTTCCACTGCCAGTGTCATCGCAGTGGGCGATAATCTTTACCACAGCAAGCTGTATGAATCCGGAGAATACGATTCCGGCACATGGAATTACGACCATATTTACACCCATGTGCTGAATGAGATCCAGGCCGCAGATGTGGCTATGATTGATCAGGAGACTGTTTTTGCCCCGGATCATAATTCTGTCAGCACTTACCCCTCTTTCGCCACACCGGAGGAAGTGGGAGATGCCATTATCAAAGCTGGTTTCAATGTAGTGGAATCCGCTACCAACCATGTGGATGATTACGGTTATGATTATCTGAAAAATACCCTTGATTTCTGGAGCACCAATTATCCGGATATTCCGGTTCTGGGCATCCATGACACTCCGGAAGATGCAGATACTGTTAAAGTAAAAGAGGTTAATGGCATTAAGATCGCATTTCTGGACTACACCTACGGAACCAACAATTCCGGTGCAGGTGAGGGAAAAGATTACATGATCGATATTTTTGATAAAGATAAGATCACCACCATGATCCAGAAGGCCAAAGAAGTCAGTGACTGTATCATTTTCGTTGCTCACTGGGGCACAGAAGATGATTCAATGCCTAATGAATACGAGAAACAGTGGGCTACATTCCTTATGGAACAGGGCGTGGATGTGATCATCGGCGGACATCCTCATGTACTTCAGCCTTATGGACGTCTTTCAGATGATCAGGGAAACAGCACCTTCATCTTCTACTCTCTGGGAAATTTCGTTTCCACCCAGCAGGAGCTTCCAGAACTTCTGGAAGGAATGGCAAGTTTCACCATCCAGAAGACCACCCTAAACGGTCAGAGCACCATAGAGATCCTTTCTCCGGAAGTGAAACCAATGGTCATGCATTACAATCATGACACCGGAGATTACGGTCCCTATATGCTGGATGACTACACCGAAGATCTGGCTTCCCAGCACAGCGTACGCAATCTGATCGGAGATGAGTTTACCCTGGCAAACCTGAAAGCGAAATTCCAGGAGATCATGTCCATGAATGTGACACCTTCCACCAATACTAATCTACTGAATGTAAAATTTGACTGGGAAGGAAACATGATCGACAAAACCACCGGTGAAACCGTGGAGGACGGTTCTTCTGGCTCGGATTCCAGTGGGGATGATTCTTCTGACAGCAGTTATGATGATGAATCCTATGATACTTCTTATGATGACGGGTCCTACGATAGTTCCTATGATGACAGTTATGACAGTTCTTACGATGATGGAGCCTACGATAGTTCCTATGATGATGGAAGTTATGACGACTCCGGCAATTATTAGATTATTTTATGAATCCCATCACTTCGTAAGCAGACCGGACTTCGCGATATACGGAGCATCTTCGGATGCTCCTTTATTTTACCGCATGGAATACCGTGGACTGCTCCGCTGCAAAGCATTCCCCTACGTCTCACGAATATATGCAGCAGAAAGGAAACAGAAAAATGTCTCAGGGATTTAATCATTTCGATGAAAACGGAAACGCAGTTATGGTAGATGTTTCCGCCAAAAATATTACACCGAGAACAGCCGTCGCCACAGGCGAGATCCACGTTGGACCCGTCATCATGGCGGCTGTGCAGGAAGGATCTGTCAAAAAAGGTGATGTTCTGGGAGTAGCCCGGGTAGCCGGTATTATGGGAGTCAAACGTACTTCAGACCTTATTCCCATGTGTCATCCCCTTCCCATCCAGAAATGTTCCATAGACTATGAACTGGAACCGGAGAAAGGGATCATCCGTGTCTTCTGCACAGTGAAAACAGAAGGAAAAACTGGCGTAGAAATGGAAGCTCTTACAGGTGTTCAGGTAACACTTCTCACGATCTACGATATGTGTAAGGCTATTGACAAGCATATGGTAATGTCGGAGATCCATCTGGTTGAGAAGACCGGGGGGAAAAGCGGGGATTTTCTTTTCCAGGAATAAATATCAGGTGGACATGATATTCGCCTGAATAGATCATACGGAGGGATTTTTATGAAACGAGTAGCAATCATCACATCCAGCGATACGGGGTATCGTGGAGAGAGAGAGGATTTAAGCGGTCCGGCGATCCGTGAGATCGTTGAGAAAAACGGATATAAAGTAGTGTCTATGGACATTCTGCCAGATGACAGGGCTATACTTTCAAAGAAAATGGCAGAAATCGCAGACAATAATACTGCGGAACTGATCCTGACCACAGGCGGAACAGGTTTTTCCCCGAGAGATATCATGCCTGAGGCAACAGAAGACATTATTGACCGCCGGGTTCCGGGAATTCCGGAGGCTATGAGGGCTTACAGCATGACTATCACAAAACGTGCCATGCTCAGCCGCGCCACTGCAGGTATCCGCAAAAAAACTCTTATTGTCAATCTGCCGGGAAGTCCGAAGGCAGTGAAGGAAAGTCTGGAATATATTATTGATCCTCTGGCTCATGGCATTGAGATCATGACCGGAGAAGCAGGAAACTGTGCAAGATAAAAGGGGAGTTTTTATGGGAAAAGTAATTGCTGTATGCACAAGTGAAAAAAAGGGAACTCAGAAAACCAGTGTTCCTGAGATTGATGTCAGAAAAGACTGGGGAATCCAGGGAGACGCACATGCCGGGAAATGGCATCGACAGGTAAGCCTGCTCTCCTACGAAAAAATCGAAGCTTTCCGCGCCAGAGGTGCAGAGATTGAGGATGGTGCTTTCGGAGAAAATATCATTGTTCAGGGAATTGATTTCGCCACACTTCCTGTTGGTACGAAATTCGCCTGCAATGATGTGGTTCTGGAGCTTACCCAGATTGGAAAGGAATGCCACAGCGGATGTGCCATTTTTAAGAAAATGGGAGAATGCATCATGCCTAAACAGGGAGTTTTTACAAAGGTTCTTCACGGCGGAATCATCCGTCCTGGTGATGAGCTGACTATTTTGGAATAATATAACTGCAGGCTGGCAGACAGTTACAGATAAAATCAGATTTGACAGGAGATTTTCACAATGATCATAGATACACATGCCCATTATGACGATGAAGCTTTTAATCCGGACAGAGATGCGCTGCTGAATTCCATGGCTGAAAATGGAATTGAAAAGGTGGTAAATGTCTGTGCGTCTATTTCTGAATTGTACCGGACAGTAGAACTTATGGAAAAATATCCTTTTGTTTACGGTGCGGTTGGTGTTCATCCGGATGATGCCTCGCAGATGACACAGGATACTCTGGATGAGATCTGCAGACTTTCCCGTATGGATAAGATGGTGGCCATCGGTGAGATCGGGCTGGATTATTACTGGCACAAAGAAGAGCAGGAACATGAGGTGCAGAAGAAAATGTTTGCCGCACAGATGGATATTGCCAGAGAGGAAAAACTGCCGTTTATGATACACAGCAGGGATGCTGCCGAGGATACACTGGAAATAGTGAAGGGTTATATGCAGGGAGGTATGTATGGTGGAATCATCCATTGTTTTTCCTATAGTAAGGAAATTGCCGCGCAGTATCTGAAAATGGGACTGTATCTGGGAATCGGCGGTGTGGTTACTTTCAAAAATGCACGAAAGCTGAAGGAAGTTGTGGAGTATGCTCCTTTATCTCAGATCGTTCTGGAAACAGATTGTCCATATATGTCTCCGGAACCTAACCGTGGTAAGCGGAATTCTTCTCTGAATCTGCCGTATGTAGCTCAGGCTATTGCAGATCTGAAGGGGATCACAGCAGAAAAAGTGATACAGGTGACAAGACAGAATGCTCTGGAGCTGCTGGCTTTATAGATTAACTGAGCAGTCAGACGGATCTTCGCAATCTGCTTTGCTCGGCAGTAGTTCGTTTAGTTAAATTTACAGGGTACCGCAAGTGCGGTACCCTGTTTTCGTCTTAACATAGCATCTTATTTCGCTTTTCTTCTTCGCTTGAAGTATACACCTGCTGCCGTTACCACTGCGGCGGCTGCCAGTAATGCGATAAATCCGTCAATTGGTGTGGTATCTCCGGTTTTTACTGCAGTTCTCGTAGATGTTCCGGTGAAACTTCCAGGGGTTTTCTGCGTTCTGTTGGAGGTCGGGATCGCGGGTGTTACTGTTGGAGTCGGTGTGGAACTTGGTTTCGGAGTCGGAGTTGGTGTAGTTTCTTTGTTGGTTATTTCCACAGTTTCCTGATAATTCTCCTGATTCAAAGTGATCTCAGCGTTTTCTACACTGATCTCATACTTGAATCCTGTTGCTCCGTCTACCGGTTTTCCAGCAGAATCTACTTCCGTTACATACAATGTTACATTTCCTTCATTCGGAAGGGCAATAGTAACAGATCTGCTTACCTTAGAATTTCCTGCCAGATCCAGTGCTACGATCTTTTCTTCTGCTTCTTCAGCAAATTGTGTATACTCTTCGTCTGCGAAAATTCCGGCATAGAAGGTCTGGCTACTGTTTTTCGCTTTTCCGTCTGCTCTCAGAAGTTTCTTGGTAATAATCAGTTTTCCGTCTCTGTAGAAATTATCCGGAATTTCTTCGAACTGGTTATCGAAGTAGATTGCTTTGCTTCCATCCGGATTATCAATTTCCACCACATTTCCGTCATGAAATTCTACTGTGTACAAAGTTCCGTCTGCAGTTACATTTGCCAGATAACTGGTTCCTTCCTCGTCGCATTCACCTACATAATACGTGTGGTCTTTTTCCAGTTTCGTGAATGTTACAGAGGATACGGATGCATTCTGGAATACAAGCGGTTTAATGTCAGAAACACGTTCTGTGCAGTCTTCGTCTGCATAAAGAGCTACATAGAAAGTCTGATCTACTGCTTTGATCTCTTCGCCTTCGTTTGTGGTCAGATGTTTGGTTACTGTCAGATCGGCGTCGCTGTATTCTTTCATGGTGTCTTCTACTAACAGGATGCCATCTTTGATGGTTGTTGTAGTTTTTTCTGTGTTGATAGTTCCGTCTTCGTTCAACTCGAAGGTTGTGTCATTGGTGATGTTGTAATCGTCAGGAGCCACTGTTTCACGGAGAATATAGGTTTCTCCGGTTCTGAGACCGGTGGTTTCATGAGCAGTTTTTGTGGAATCCCATTCGTCTACGATGTTTCCTTCCTGATCGATGATCTGGAGGTGTGCGCCTTCCAGTTCTTCGTGGCTGGTAATGTCTACCTTGCTTATTTTTACAGAAGTTGTTTCGTAGTTATTGGTGATGGTTACTGTTGCGGTCTCATTGTGCAGGATTTCTGTGGTTCCTTCTTCTACACTATAGTCTGCTGTCAGGACATAGCCAGGGATCTTTGCATTTGCTTCGATTACCTGATATTCTCCAAGAGGCAGGCTACTCAGAAGATATTTGCCATCTGTGAAATCACTGTAGTAAACAGTTTCCTGATAATCATATGGGCCGGTTATTGTGAATGTCAGGGCTTCTTTTTCTTCTGCTGTGAGTTTTTCGTCTGACAGATCACCTGTAATCAGTTTTTCCAGTTCCAGATTTCCTGTCTTCAGGGTGTTTGTGATGATATAACCAGTGTGTGCATCACCGCTGATGGTTGTTTCATAATTGTCAGTGTTTTCTGTTTCTTTGACTGTGTAGTCAATGAGTTCACCGGCTTTTCTTTCGTCCAGATCCGTCCAGATGTGAGTCCACTGGTTTTCGGCATTTAGGGTGATTTCTTCTCCTTGGGCTTCTCCATCTGCGTAAAGCTGTACTTTAATCTCGGATGGGCGGATGCCGTTATGATCGTTGAAGTCTTCCCACGCTTTAGTTACAGTGATGCTGGTCTTTCCGGGCTGGTACTTGTTGGTGATGGTCGTTCCGGTAACCTCGGTTGTATAATCGGTTACAGTGTCCTCAGTCACGGTGTAAATAATCGGTTCGCCGTTGGCATATTTAGGAAGGTTCTGGAAAGTGTAGCTCCAGTTTCCTTCTACATCGGCTTTTACTACCTTACTGTCTATCTTCTCTCCATTCGCAAAGAGATTTACGGTGATGCTTTCCGGGCGTTTTCCATCCTGGTTGTTTCCATCGTCCCAGATCTTTTCGCCGGAGATGTTTGTTAATTCCGGGGTGTGGCTGTTCGTGATCACATAACCAGTTTTCGCTTCTCCGCTGATCACGGTGTCGTAGCCGGTAACCTTTCCTGCTTCCTTTACAGTGTAGGAAATCTTCTGGCCCGATTTCATTTCGTCCAGGCCACTCCAGGTGTAGCTCCACTGGTTTCCTGCATTCAGGGTTACTTCTTCTCCCTGCTTGCTTCCGTCTGCGTAAAGCTGCACTTTGATATCTGTTGGGCGTAAACCGTCCTGATTATTTCCATCTTCCCATGCCTTTATTACGCTGATGCTGGTCTTTCCGGGCTGGTACTTGTTGATGATGGTGGTTCCTGAAATCTCTGCCGTATACTCCGGTACAGCATCCTCAGTCACTGTGTAACTGATCAGCTGTCCATTCGCATATTTTGGTAAGTTCTTAAAGCTGTACTTCCAGTTTCCTTCTGCATCGGCTTTTACTGCCTTACTGTCTATCTTCTCGCCATTTGCAAAGAGATTTACGGTGATGCTTTCCGGGCGTTTTCCGTCCTGGTTGTCTGCATCGTCCCAGATCTTTTCGCCGGAGATTTTTGTTAGTTCTGGCGTGTGGCTGTTCGTGATCACGTAGCCAGTTTTCGCTTCTCCGCTGATCACGGTGTCGTAGCCGGCAATTTTTCCTACTTCTTCTACAGTATAAACGATTTTCTGGCCCGATTTCATTTCGTCCAGGCCACTCCAGGTGTAGCTCCACTGGTTTCCTGCATTCAGGGTTACTTCTTCTCCCTGCTTGCTTCCGTCTGCGTAAAGCTGCACTTTAATGTCTGTTGGGCGTAAACCGTCCTGGTTATTTCCATCTTCCCATGCCTTTATTACGCTGATGCTGGTTTTTCCGGGCTGGTACTTGTTGATGATGGTGGTTCCTGAAATCTCTGCCGTATACTCCGGTACAACATCCTCAGTCACTGTGTAACTGATCAGCTGTCCATCCGCATATTTCGGCAGGTTCTTGAAGCTGTACTTCCAGTTTCCTTCTGCATCGGCTATTACTGCCTTACTGTCTATCTTCTCTCCATTTGCAAAGAGATTTACGGTGATGCTTTCCGGGCGTTTTCCGTCCTGGTTGTCTCCATCGTCCCAGACCTTTTCGCCGGAGATGTTTGTTAATTCCGGGGTGTGGCTGTTCGTGATCACATAACCAGTTTTCGCTTCTCCGCTGATCACAGTGTCGTAGCCGGTAACCTTTCCTGCTTCCTTTACAGTGTAGGAAATCTTCTGGCCGGACTTCATTTCGTTCAGGCCACTCCAGGTGTAGCTCCACTGGTTTCCTGCATTCAGGGTTACTTCTTCTCCCTGCTTGCTTCCATCTGCGTAAAGCTGCACTTTAATGTCTGTTGGACGTAAACCGTCCTGGTTATTTCCATCTTCCCATGCCTTTATTACGCTGATGCTGGTCTTTCCGGGCTGGTACTTGTTGATGATGGTGGTTCCTGAAATTTCCGTCGTATACTCCGGTACAGCATCCTCAGTCACTGTGTAACTGATCAGCTGTCCATTCGCATATTTTGGTAAGTTCTTAAAGCTGTACTTCCAGTTTCCTTCTGCATCGGCTTTTACTGCCTTACTGTCTATCTTCTCGCCATTTGCAAAGAGATTTACGGTGATGCTTTCCGGGCGTTTTCCGTCCTGGTTGTCTCCATCGTCCCAGACCTTTTCGCCGGAGATGTTTGTTAATTCCGGGGTGTGGCTGTTCGTGATCACATAACCAGTTTTCGCTTCTCCGCTGATCACAGTGTCGTAGCCGACAATCTTTCCTACTTCTTCTACAGTATAAACGATTTTCTGGCCGGATTTCATTTCGTCCAGGTCACTCCAGGTGTAGCTCCACTGGTTTCCTGCATTCAGGGTGATTTCTTCTCCCTGCTTGCTTCCGTCTGCGTAAAGCTGCACTTTAATGTCTGTTGGGCGTAAACCGTCCTGGTTGTTTCCATCTTCCCATGCCTTTATTACGCTGATGCTGGTTTTTCCGGGCTGGTACTTGTTGATGATGGTGGTTCCTGAAATTTCCGTCGTATACTCCGGTACAACATCCTCAGTCACTGTGTAACTGATCAGCTGTCCATCCGCATATTTCGGCAGGTTCTTGAAGCTGTACTTCCAGTTTCCTTCTGCATCGGCTTTTACTGCCTTACTGTCTATTTTCTCTCCATTTGCAAAGAGATTTACGGTGATGCTTTCCGGGCGTTTTCCGTCCTGGTTGTCTCCATCGTCCCAGATCTTTTCGCCGGAGATGTTTGTTAATTCCGGGGTGTGGCTGTTCGTGATCACATAACCAGTTTTCGCTTCTCCGCTGATCACAGTGTCGTAGCCGACAATCTTTCCTACTTCTTCTACAGTATAAACGATTTTCTGGCCGGATTTCATTTCGTCCAGGTCACTCCAGGTGTAGCTCCACTGGTTTCCTGCATTCAGGGTGATTTCTTCTCCCTGCTTGCTTCCGTCTGCGTAAAGCTGCACTTTAATGTCTGTTGGGCGTAAACCGTCCTGGTTGTTTCCATCTTCCCATGCCTTTATTACGCTGATGCTGGTTTTTCCGGGCTGGTACTTGTTGATGATGGTGGTTCCTGAAATTTCCGTCGTATACTCCGGTACAACATCCTCAGTCACTGTGTAACTGATCAGCTGTCCATCCGCATATTTCGGCAGGTTCTTGAAGCTGTACTTCCAGTTTCCTTCTGCATCGGCTTTTACTGCCTTACTGTCTATTTTCTCTCCATTTGCAAAGAGATTTACGGTGATGCTTTCCGGGCGTTTTCCGTCCTGGTTGTCTCCATCGTCCCAGATCTTTTCGCCGGAGATGTTTGTTAATTCCGGGGTGTGGCTGTTCGTGATCACATAACCGGTCTTGGCTTCTCCGCTGATCACGGTGTCGTAGCCGGTAACCTTTCCTGCTTCCTTTACAGTGTAGGAAATCTTCTGGCCGGATTTCATTTCGTCCAGGTCACTCCAGGTGTAGCTCCACTGGTTTCCTGCATTCAGGGTGATTTCTTCTCCCTGCTTGCTTCCGTCTGCGTAAAGCTGCACTTTAATGTCTGTTGGGCGTAAACCGTCCTGGTTATTTCCATCTTCCCATGCCTTTATTACGCTGATGCTGGTTTTTCCGGGCTGGTACTTGTTGATGATGGTGGTTCCTGAAATCTCTGTCGTATACTCCGGTACAACATCCTCAGTCACTGTGTAACTGATCAGCTGTCCATCCGCATATTTCGGCAGGTTCTTGAAGCTGTACTTCCAGTTTCCTTCTGCATCGGCTTTCACTGCCTTACTGTCTATCTTCTCGCCATTCGCGAAAAGGTTTACCGTGATGCTTTCCGGGCGTTTTCCGTCCTGGTTGTCTCCATCGTCCCAGATCTTTTCGCCGGAGATTTTTGTTAATTCTGGGGTGTGGCTGTTCGTGATCACGTAGCCAGTTTTCGCTTCTCCGCTGATCACAGTGTCGTAGCCGGCAATCTTTCCTACTTCTTTTACAGTATAAACGATTTTCTGGCCGGATTTCATTTCGTCCAGGTCACTCCAGGTGTAGCTCCACTGGTTTCCTGCATTCAGGGTGATTTCTTCTCCCTGCTTGCTTCCGTCTGCGTAAAGCTGCACTTTAATGTCTGTTGGGCGTAAACCGTCCTGGTTATTTCCATCTTCCCATGCCTTTATTACGCTGATGCTGGTTTTTCCGGGCTGGTACTTGTTGATGATGGTGGTTCCTGAAATCTCTGTCGTATACTCCGGTACAGCATCCTCAGTCACTGTGTAACTGATCAGCTGTCCATCCGCATATTTCGGCAGGTTCTTGAAGCTGTACTTCCAGTTTCCTTCTGCATCGGCTTTTACTGCCTTACTGTCTATCTTCTCTCCATTTGCAAAGAGATTTACGGTGATGCTTTCCGGGCGTTTTCCGTCCTGGTTGTCTCCATCGTCCCAGATCTTTTCGCCGGAGATGTTTGTTAATTCTGGCGTGTGGCTGTTCGTGATGACAAATCCGGTCTGCACATCTCCAGTTACTGTAGATTCATAGCCTGGAATTCTTCCAACTTCTTTCACAGAATAAACAACTGTTTGCCCATCCTGTTTAACCGGAAGATCGCTCCATCCATAACTCCATCCATTACCCTCGTTCAGTACAACCGGTTCTCCCAGTTTCTGACCATTGGCATATAACTGTACCAGAATACTTTGCGGACGTTTTCCATCCTGATTGTCTGCATCATCCCATTCTTTACATACACTTGTTTCTATTTTCTCCTCTTCCTGCCTCGTATTATCAAACGCGGCGGCCGGAACCAGATTATCCTCTGTTACCTCCTCCAGATCAGAAGCTCTGTAATATTTCACAGAATCAATCTTATAAGAAGTAATCGTTGTATCTCCGGAAATCTGAGAATCTGACGATACAGTGATCACTGCAATGTAAACCGTATCATCCTTAATATATCCATCCACCTCACCGTATTCAGAAATACGATAATAATACTGTCCATCTGCCCGAAATGTCATCGAAGTGAATGTTACAAAATTTCCTTTATTCGGAAGAATTTCAACCTGCGCCCATTTTCTCCATTCCTTATTATATATCTCAAGCTTGAACCTGAATTTCTCATCATCCCCAGGTCTGTCACCGTTTACTGTCTTGATTGCAGTCAGCTGCGCCGGAACAGGAATATGACTAGAATCCGGCATATCACTCCATACACAATGCCATTCTGAACCATTCTTATCAAGTGTATCCACAACCAGCCATCCTGAACTTGTTCCACCCAGTCCATGCACAGTCGCCTTCGGTGCCAGGAAAATACCAAACATACCGCTGGCAAAAGTAACATCGGTTGCATTCGGCATATTGAACACAACGGTTCTCGCATACTGATCCGCAGATGCACTGGATGTGGTACTCTGCATATATCCACTTTCGCGGTCTGTATCCCAGATCTCAAATCTCTTCAGATTTACGCTGGTACCTTTATAGTTGAATACAATGGTCTGATCGGACTTCTTTTTAATCCGCAGTGCTCCTTCACTTATATCGTTCAGCCAGTCGCCATCGATATAATAAGTTCCTTCCGGACGTTCAGAAATATCGATCTCCGCCTGGTTCATCACTTCATTCTGATTCTTAACCTGATAACTTACCTCATCTGCCATACTTGCAGATACTTTCGATACACTTGCGATCAGTCTGTCCACATAAACTTCCAGAGCACCTTTCGCAAAAATCGTCTTCTGGCCTTTTCCATTTACTTCCAGACTCAGTCTGTCTTTTATGGCATCTGTACACCAGACATCTGAATTCTTTCCATCGATCTTCAATGACGAATCGCTGCTCATATCCGCGATCACATACACACCACCATTGTTGGCATCTCCGTTATTTCCCGTGTATGCGCCAGCTGTAACATTACCACTGCCGGTAAAATATTTCGTAGCAAAATTGGTATCCATATGAGCATCTTTATTAATCGTATTCGCAGTCACACCATAGTAGATAGCATTTCCCAGAATACTCCAATAATTCTGCAGTGTTCCAGGATTCAACTCCTGTCCGTTCACATTTACAAAAGCAACCAGTGAGAAATTATTCAGGTCAAAATCCGCTGCTTCTGTTTCCAGCTGAACTTCTGCTTCCGAAACTACTTCTACATTAATATTTCCTGCTGAAATGTCTGTAGCATCTGCAGTTGTATCCACAGATTCCTTCGTAGCTTCATCCAGAGGCAGATGAACAACTGCGATCTCTTCTGCCTTCTCAGCTTCAACTTCCTGCGTAAGCTGACTCTTCTTAAAATCAAAGGAAATATTTACCGCGCCTTCTGTAGGCTGGTATTCTTCTTTTTCCCCTGGAATCACATTTCCGTTTTCATCTGTCTTATCCACCAGAAATGCAATATCATAAAGAAGTGTATTCTTTTCTGTATATACATCACTCTCCTGCCCATTGGCTGAATTATCAGGAGAGATCATTTCTGCATTGTTATTTAATGCCTGCATATAGACATCATAATTATATCCTGCAGTCTGTGGAGTTACTCTGGTAACTCTGAACTCAGCTTCATCCGGCACTGCATCCGGTGCTGCCAGCGTAGCAGTTACCACTACTTCACTGTCCTCATATGTATAAACGAGCTGCTCATTTTTCTTCATCTCATTTATACGGACAATTGCAGCAGTTCCCATGTTCACAGCAGAAAAAGCTGCACCCTGAACTGCCTCTGCTTCATTTGTATCAAACTGGGCTGCTGTATCTTCCTGTCTGTTTACATAAACCTTCAGATTACTCCGAACAATCTGTTCCTGTGTGTTTTTCACCAGCTGAGGCTCTGTAAAATTCATCTGCACTTTCACACTTCCATCTGCCGGCTCAACCCGTCCGCCTGCTGTTTCTGACCAGAAATAGATATCATACAGCAGATATTCCGCTGTAAAAATCTCTCCATCAATTCCAAGCAAGGAATTCATTTCAGATTTTTCTCCCTCGTATCTCTGTGGGTCTGTGTTCAGAAGATTTTCAACCTTCAGTTGTGCATCCTGCGGCAATCCTGCACTCTCTTCAGCTGCAGCTGTCACAGAAATACTTTCATCTTCATATGAGAAATCTGTTTTCGGAACTTCCGTCTGCTCCGGCTCCGGTGTAGCTGTCAGTTTCGGTATCTCTGTAATCTCAGGCTGCTCCGGTTCCTCTGAATCTCCAGGTTCTTCGGGCTGCATTGTTTCTTCCGGATCTCCTGATTCCTCAGGCTGTGATGGATCCTCCGGTTCTCCAGGTTCTTCAGGCTGTGATGGCTCTTCCGGTTCTCCTGATTCTTCGGGCTGTGATGGCTCTTCCGGTTCTTCTGTTTCTTCGGGCTGTATTGGTTCTTCCTCCATCACTTCTTCTGTGACAGGCTCTTCCACTGTTTCTTCCACCTGAGCCTGTCCCTCGTACTCCTGTACTTCATCATATCCTGCCAGCTCCTCTTCCGCTGCGAAAGTCACCGGAATCTCGTCACTGTCTGCCAGAATACTGTTCATTCCCGACTGCTGAAAGATCATCAGCACAGTCAAAAGTCCCGCCAGATAACGTTTGGCTTTGTTTTTCTTATTCATAGTTCTCCTCCTTACTCCATTTCTGGATAAAATTTTCACCATTCAGGTTTACTCCTGTGGTGAATCCGTTAAAAAGGCAAAATTCTCCTTTATTTTTATTGTCATAAGTATATCATCTGCCGGTCACAAATCTGTCATATAACCAATTTTTCCTTAAATAGACAAAAAATTCCCGAAAAACCGTATTAATTTCATGAATATCGCGGTTTTCCGGGAATGATTTTCTCTTAAGTATAAAGTTTTTCACAGCCCATATAGATTATATTAATTACTTGAAGTTTTTATAACCTAAATTGCAGCAGAATTTTCTGTATTTCAAAATTCTGATCTTAGCAGATTTCTGCTCCTGCAGGCATTTCTTTCTCAGGTACCATCAGGGAAAGATTTCCGTCTGCGTCTTCTGCGCAGAGGATCATTCCTTCGCTGAGTACTCCGGCAAGTTTAGCTGGTTTAAGATTTGTAACAACCATAACTTTCTTGCCTACCATTTCTTCTGTACTGTAGTGTGCTTTGATTCCGGATACGATCTGGCGTACCTGGCTGCCGATCTGTACCTGGGAGCAGAGAAGTTTCTTGGATTTCTTTACTTCTTCACATTTGATGATCTTTCCAACCTGGAACTGGAGTTTGCCAAAATCTTCAAACGTGATCTCTGGTTTTGCTTCGAGATCGATCACATCTTCATTCTCTTCTTTTGCAGGCTCTTCAGCCTTTGGTGGATGAAGTTCTGCTACTTTTGCCATTACTTCTTTGAGGTCAAGGCGGGCAAAAAGGATCTCAGGTTTCTCAGTTACTTTGTTTCCTGATGGATAGAGACCAAATGTCTTAAGATCTTCTAACTCTCTGTCCTGAGCATTTAACTGAGCAAGGATTCTCTCTGTTGTTTCCGGCATAAAGGATTTCAGCAGAGTTGCACCGATACAGATTCCCTCAACAAGGTTGTAGAGAACAGTTGCAAGTCGGTCTTTCTTCTCTTCGTCTTTTGCAAGTGCCCATGGCATTGTTTCATCGATGTATTTGTTGCAGCGTTTGAAGATTGTGAATACTTCTGTCATTGCGTCTGCTACACGAAGTTTATCCATTTTTTCGTTTACTTTTGCAGGTACGGAGAGGATGAAGTTCTTAAGATCATCATCTACTGGCTCTGTTACACCTTTGTTCTCTACAACGCCGCCAAAGTATTTGTTGGACATGGAGATTGTACGGTTTACGAGGTTTCCAAGGGTGTTTGCAAGCTCGGAGTTCAGACGCTCTACCATTAGTTCCCATGTGATGACACCGTCGTTCTCGAATGGCATTTCGTGAAGTACGAAGTAACGGACTGCATCTACACCGAAGAAGTCTACCAGTTCGTCTGCATAGATTACGTTTCCTTTGGATTTACTCATCTTTCCATCGCCCTGAAGAAGCCACGGATGTCCGAATACCTGTTTCGGAAGTGGCAGATCCAGTGACATCAGGAAGATCGGCCAGTAAATTGTATGGAAACGAATGATGTCTTTTCCGATCAGGTGCAGGTCTGCAGGCCAAAGTTTTTTGAACTGTTCTGTGCTTTCTCCGTCGCAGTCGTAGCCGATTCCTGTGATGTAGTTTGTGAGGGCGTCAAGCCATACATAGACTACATGTTTCGGGTCAAAGTCTACCGGGATTCCCCATTTGAAAGATGTTCTGGATACGCAGAGATCCTGAAGGCCCGGGAGAAGGAAGTTGTTCATCATTTCGTTCTTACGGGATTCCGGCTGGATGAAATCCGGGTGAGTGTTGATGTAATCGATGAGTTTGTCAGCGTATTTGCTCATTTTGAAGAAGTATGCTTCTTCTTTTGCAGGTACGCATGGGCGGCCGCAATCTGGGCATTTGCCGTCTACAAGCTGGGATTCTGTGAAGAAGGATTCACATGGTGTGCAGTACATTCCTTCATAGTGTCCTTTATAGATGTCGCCTTTTGCGTACATTTTCTTGAAGATTTTCTTGACCTGTTTTTCGTGGTCTTCGTCTGTAGTTCTGATGAATTTGTCATAGGATGTGTTCATCAGATCCCAGATTCTTTTGATCTCACCGGATACGTTGTCTACGAATTCTTTTGGGGTGATACCGGCTTCTTCTGCTTTTAATTCGATCTTCTGACCATGTTCGTCGGTTCCGGTCTGGAAGAATACGTCATAGCCCTGCTGGCGTTTGTAGCGGGCGATGGCGTCGGCTAAGACTACTTCATAGGTGTTGCCGATGTGCGGTTTGCCGGATGTGTAGGCAATGGCGGTGGTGATGTAGTATTTTTGTTTTTCCATTAGTTTTGGTCTCCTTTTTTGAATGTGGACGCCCGGGAAATAATTTCCCAGGCTGGTTTTTGAAATGATAACAACTATTCCTTATTTATAGAAGAAAAACATAAATTCTTCATGATGGGAAGGAACTGGTGTTGGGAGAAATAAAAAAACGTCTCCTCAGAATATCTGAGAAGACGAGTATTACCCGTGTTACCACTTCTGTTCATTTCCGGGCTCGCGCGGGGAAACCTTGGGAGGTACGTTGTGATACCTCTACGCTGTAACAGGCGTGCCTGTCGCTGCCTAAAGCTGTTGACTCTCAGCAGTGCCTCTCGGAAGCCATCTTCGATCTGCTCCTTGCATATCCCTCTCAGCCTTGGAATCTGTTTATTGTGATCCGTGGGGATTTCTCTGTAATGCGGTCTGCAAATGTACTCTCTTCTTCAATGAGTTTGTATTATTTCGTGACAGCGGTTCGCTCTGTGATTGTGAAACGCTGCTAGTTATAGGAAATAGTTATTTCCTGTTATAGGGAAAATATAGCACATTTCGGTGGGTTTGTAAACCCACATTAAAATTGTCTGCTTTTATATTTCTGATGTCTTATCCAGAAGTTCACTCCTTTTAATGCTGCATCATTTTTTTGTTCTTTTCAAAATAATATCTTGACAATTTAAATCAAGTATTGTATAGTAACAATATCAGTAATGATTATTGTTATTAAATAAGCAATTAAAGTTACTGTAGTTCAGAGAAGGGAGGAATACCATGGCGACACTGAAATACAGCCGTCAGAGAGAATCTATCAAAGAATTTCTGCGAAGCAGGACAGATCATCCCACAGCAGACGTGGTATATGAGAATATGAAACTTATCTATCCAAATATCAGCCTCGGCACGGTATATCGCAACCTATCTCTGCTGGCTGATCTGGGAGAGATCAAGAAGCTTTCCTCTTTCGCCGGAGCGGATCACTTTGACGGTCGAACCGAGAGGCACTGCCATTTCATGTGTACCAGATGTGAGCGGATCATTGATCTGGAGAATGAGAAGATCCACCATATTATGGAACTTGCAGGTGAGAACTTTGGCGGAAAGATTACAGATTACAGCGCAAGATTCTTCGGACTATGCGAAGACTGTTTAAAAGAAACAGTAAATGAGTCCGATACTTCCGAGAATACTTCTGATGAAAATTAAAGTTATTCTCTAAAATACCTACCATATTTAATGTCAAGATGAACACAATTTTTTATCTATACAATTAATGATAAAAGGTCGCAAAAAAGATAAAATAAAACTTGACTTTTTCAATCAAGTATGGTAACCTAAGAACGTAGAAAATAGTAATGATTACTATTATCAAAAATTACTTTTTCTACCGCACATGCGGAAAGCACCAAAGAACCAAACGATGCCGAAAACAAACAGATTTTTATCCGGCATCCAATTAATAAATTCATTAAAAGAAAAGGAGATTTTAATTATGACAAAATGGGTATGTAGTGTATGTGGTTATGTTTATGAAGGCGAGAACGCTCCGGAAGTCTGTCCAGTATGTAAAGCACCAGCAGACAAATTCATCAAACAGGGCGAAGAAATGACATGGGCAGCTGAGCACGTTGTAGGTGTTGCTCAGGGCGTCAGCGAAGACATCATCGAAGATTTAAGAGCAAACTTCCAGGGTGAATGCTCTGAGGTTGGTATGTACCTTGCAATGGCCAGAGTAGCTCACAGAGAAGGATATCCGGAAGTTGGTTTATACTATGAGAAAGCTGCTTACGAAGAAGCAGAACACGCTGCTAAATTCGCTGAATTATTAGGTGAAGTTGTAACAGACAGCACAAAGAAGAACCTTCAGATGCGTGTAGAGGCTGAGAACGGTGCTACAGCTGGTAAAGTTGACCTTGCTAAACGTGCAAAAGCAGCTAACCTTGACGCTATCCATGACACAGTGCATGAAATGGCTCGCGATGAAGCTAGACACGGAAAAGCATTCGCAGGTCTGCTTAAGAGATACTTCGGAGAATAATTTCTAACACAACCTCGCATAAAATAAGTCTTTTTACAAGAGGGAATCACTTTCGTGATTCCCTCTTTTTGATGCTGTTTTCCAAAGGCTGTTGCAATCTTGAATTTTTTTACTAACCTACCATCCTTTTGGAAACTCCGTAAAAAGAATCTTTCTGATTGTCATCTAACTTGATATATCCTCTCTGTCCATTGTATTTAAAAATCATATAGTTATTATTGTCTTTTGAACAAAATCCCTCTAAAGTAGCAACAGCACCTTTTTTTAGAGTAAAGTTATTTTTCCCACTTGGAGAACTATAAAAAACAAGATTTTTCATTGCTACAAATTTATTATCATAAAAATAATTTTGGTAACCATCCTGATAATACTCTGAGGTTAATTTACTCTTGTCTTTGTAATATAAAGAAGTTGCAACGGCTGTATCAGACGCTCTTTTAAATACACCATTTGAATATACATAAGTATATTCCACATTAACTGCGCCTATAAGATATGGTTGAATTAAGTATTTTATTTTGATCGTATTATTTCCATTAAATGCTATATCATCAAGTATGGTGTAAGCATGTGAAAAACCACCCAATTTTTCATTTAATACTGTTTGAAATTTATTAGTTGCCTTATTATATTGAATAAAGAAATCGTCTTCGGAATATGAATAACCACTTTGAACTCGTATTATCTGAATATTATTTTTTAATGCTATATAGGATATACAAACATTATCACTCGATAATGCAAACTTCTGTGCATTTTTCCCATTTACAGATATTGATAACGTGCCATTAAATTTATTATCAGACCATCCAGTTCCTGTGGCTTGGATATCAAGCTGATCTGCATTTCCGTCTCCTGTCAGATCAATTTTGGTATGTAATTCATGATTTCCATAGACAACATTTATCATACCTAAATTCAGCTTTACTCCAATAATAGCTGTATGAATTGTAGTGTTATTAGATGGTGTATTCGTTGTTCCTACCGTAATTTTACAAGTTGCTTTCTTCCCACTTCCATCTTTCACTTTCACTGTAATTGTGGCAGTTCCATTTCCAACAGCTTTCACAACACCTTTTGAAGATACTGTTGCTACTTTTTTATTGCTTGAACTCCAAGTTACCGCTTTATTGTTAGCACTGCTTGGAGAAATTGTTGCTTTTAAAGTAAGAGATTTCCCCTTTTTAAGTGTAGCTGATGTTTTATTCAGCTTTATGCTTTTTACTGGCTGCTTAACTGTCACTTTACAAATAAATTTTTTCTTTCCATATTTGGCTGTAATTACCGTATTTCCCTTCTTTTTGGCTTTTACAACTCCTTTAGAAGAAACCGTTGCTACACTCTTTTGACTGCTTGTCCAGGTGATCTTCCCTTTGATTCCCGATACCTTTAATGTGTAAGTTTTGCCAACATTGAGCGAAACACTCTTTTTATTCAGCTTTGCAGCACTTACGGAAACAGGCATTACCATTACACTAAGCATCAGACATACCAATAACAGTATTGATACTTTTTTGAACCTCTTCATACTCTTTTTCCTCCTGAATCCTTTTTCTTTAACAGTATCACAATTTTTTCTTTCTTACAATCTTCACTGTATTGCGTCTCCCACAATTTACAAAAAAGGACAGCCGCCCGGCAAAGATCCTGCCGGTGCGGCTGCCGCATTTATACATTATAAAGAACCATAGAGACTTACTGCATAAGAATAATTCTTTCTGGTATCTTTGTAAATAATCTGCAGATAGTGCTGGCTGTCTAAAGTGATGCTACTTCCATTCTTAATCTTTTTCTGTACTCCTGTTCCATATTCACTGTAATATATTGCTTCTATCTTATAACCTTTCTTCGCAGTAATATTTATTTTTCCCTTTTTAGGAGAGCTGGAAGAAACTGTGACCGTATTTTTCTTATCAAGCTGTTTCTTATAATCCTTTTTTCCAACTACACATTTATTCAGCGGATTCGTATAATTGTAAACGGAAATCTTGGATTTAAAAGAATATTTTTTTCCATTTTTTCTCTTTACAGTAAATGATACTGTAGTAGTACCTTGTTTTTTAGCTTTTATAGTAATCGTATAGTCATCAATGAACTTCTCTTTTTTCACTGTCGCTACATTGGTATTACTGCATTTCAAATTCAGGATCTTATCAGATTTCACTGAATTCATGATTCCATACCCTATTTGATTTCCCTTCAACATCGTTATGGACTTCGCAAATTTAAGAGTACCGGCTGCCTGTGCTGTGACTGGTGCTGCTGCAAAATCCGCTACAATAAATGTAAACGCCAGGAATAATGCAATGACCAGATTTTTGATTTTTTTCATATCTGTTCCTCCTTAGATATATGATATTGTTGTATTCTTATAACTGCTTATTTTACAGTTATTTTGCAGGTTATTTTCTTTGAGCCGCTTCGAATAGTGATTGTCGCAGTTCCCTTACGCAGTCCTTTTACCACACCTTTAGATGTTACGGTAACTATCTTTTTATCAGATGAACTATAGGTAATTTTTTCCTGACTGGTTACCGGAGCGACTGTAATTGATGATGCCAGTTTCGTATAGGTGGTTCCTTTGGCAAGTGTCAGTTTTTTGACTGTAGAAGTAATCTTTGTAGTTTTCACTGTACTCTTCTTCACAGCCACTTTGAAAGATACCGTTTTCTTACTTGCAAGGGTAACAGTAACAGAAGCATTTCCTGTTTTCTTACCTGCTGTCAGCTTAAAGGTCCCATCTTTCTTTACAGCTGATACTTTTACAACTCCTGTATCGCTGGACGTAACCTTTTTAACATAATCTCCTTTGGCTAATCCTGATGCTTTGAATGCGGTTGTGGACTGTCCTGTTTTCAGTTTCAGAGAGGACGCTGTCAGTGAAATAGTCGGTTTCAGTTTGGCTGTTGTCTTCTGCTTTTTGATCACAGCACCACATACCTTACAGTGACTACCTCTTCATATAATTTCCCCTTTTTCCTTTTCTATAGTTTTCATAAAAGCTTATAAATTATCATACAACAATGCCAGTTTAAAATCAATTAACTGACAGCATAGTGTCCCCGCTTATTCCATAACCGGAAACTGTACAAAGGCAACATCATCAAAGCCGGTACAACTTCTCCATACAGCCTGTACAATGAATCTCTTGCATCCTTCACAACAGGTGACCTCTATGACCACCACGATGCAGACGGATTCATCACACTGTTCGGACTTCCACTGAAAGTTCGCGCTATGATGTTAAAAGAAGTTGAACAGAACAAAAAATAATCCCTGAAATAAAAAAATCCTGCTGAATCCATTTCAAGATTCGGCAGGATTTTTTATTGTACGGTAAATCATGACCACACCTTTATTTTTATTCAGCCATTCCCTGACCCTCTCCTCGCTCTCATGAAGAACCCGGGCTCTCCTGACAGGTTTTCGCAGGATTCCTGAAATGTGATCAGATTACTGATTTTTATGTGCTGTATTACTGTTCACTCTGTGTTCAATCGTATGTTTCTGTAATTACTTTTTAATTTTTACAGACTTCACATTACTCCAGGAAGAATACAGTGTTTTTCCTCCTTTTTTCGTATAGGCCCTGACTCTGACATAATAGGTTTTATTCTTTGTCAGAGAAGTAAGCGTAGCTTTTACAGTTGAATTCTTTTTGATGGTCTTTGTTTTCAGGCCGGTCTTAAAATTACTGCCTGTTGCGTACTGAACCTGGTAACCTTGTGCACTGCTGTTTCGTTTCCACTGGGCGGAGAGCTTTCTGCCGCTTACGTTAGTGGCCTTGCTCAAGGATACCTTGGATGGAGTTACAGAAACTGTGACCTTCTTTGAACCGGATTTATAATTCCTGCTGGATGCCGCCTTTATGGTAATGGTAGCTGCTCCCGCAAATTTCGCTGCGATTGTCACCTTTCCATTCTTGTCAACGGTAACGCTCTTATTATCCGACTTATATGTGAGGTTCGCCTTATACAGGTCTTTTGCCTTCAAGGAGAAGGTCTGTTTCTTCGTGCTCTGGGTTTTCTTTACACTGGAAGCTGTAATCTTATTCGTTCCCGGAACAATCTTAAAGGTTGCGGTCAGCGTTCCCTGGTACCGTCCTTTTATTCCAGTTACAGTCACTGTTGCTGTTCCCACATTTACATTATTCTTCCAAGTAACCTTATAATCAAGCCCTTCATCAAGGAACTGGTCTCCAAAATCACCATGATAGGATTTATCTTTCACATAAACCTTCATTTTCTGTGCCGCTCCGGTATATGGCATTGTAGTATATCGCAGGCTCAGTTCCCCATAACTCTTCAGATCCGCTCCATATATATCTCTGCTTTCTGGATCCCAGGCAGACCAGGTTATCCAGGTTCCACCATAACTTTGAAGTTTATCCTTGGTCCAGGTCGGATTGTTTTTCGGATAATACGCCGTTAATGCCCTGCCTCGGAACATATTCTCTGACATTTCTGGGGCATCCCCATAAAAATACAAGCTATATATCTGTGTTCCTTCCAGAACATCATCTTCAATCTTTTTGATCGTTTCTGCAATATCAGCGGATGTACTATCCCAGTTTTTAAATGTATCTTTCGTAATAACTGTCTTATCTCCGGATGGAGCTGGGGTTGTCGTTGGCTTCGGCGTCGCTGTTGGTTTTGCGGTCGGCTTCGGGGTTGCTGTCGGTTTCGCAGTCGGCTTCGGCGTTGCTGTCGGTTTCGCAGTCGGCTTCGGCGTTGCCGTTGGTTTTGCGGTTGGCTTTGGCGTTGCTGTCGGCTTCGGGGTTGGTTTCGGCGTCGCCGTCGGTTTCGGCGTTGGCGTTGCCGCATTTTTCTTCCAGACTGCTGTAAATGTTCTGTCTCGATATGCGCCTTCCAGCAGTTTCGTATCTGTTACCTCACTGCCATCTTCATCTTCCCATCCCTGGAATGTATATCCCTTCCTTGTCGGCGCCAGAAGCGGATAGGATTCTGTCTCACCTGCCACATAACTGGTATGGTTTCCTGAATTGTTCTGACCGCCACCCAAATCATAATTAATCTTGTAAGTTCCTCCAGTGTAGAAAATAATTCTGGACTGATCTAACTCACTTTCTTCCGCTGCATCAGAGCCTTCCCAGTTCCATTTAAAACTTGTTGCACTGGAACCGCGGACCATGGCAAATTTCACAGTACTTAAACTTCCGATTCCCATATACCGCACATTTTTAAATTCCTCAAAATATTGGGAATAGCTTCCATAACTTTCAGGCACTTTCGTCCATTGATAATTTCCTGTAATATTATCCGGAATAATGACCTTGTCCAGTTTACTTCCATAAAATGCGAATTCACTGATGGATGTCGTATCTGTAGGCAGTGTATAAGTTCCTCCCGGATTCTTTGCCGGTGGATAGAAGATCAGCTGTCTGGTCGGAAATCTCTGATAGGAATCTTCTGTAGGATCCCATTTCCAGTACAGAATACCATCTACAGAATAATAACCGCAATTTTCCTTCACTACATTAATCTGTTTTAAACGTTGTGCTTTGCAGAATGCCGCTGTATCCAGACTGAAAGATGCCTTCATATTTGACAAATCCAGATTGACGGTTTCTACCTGCGAGTTTCCAAAAGTGCAGGCACTTACCCGATTCCCACTCGGTATTCTTACTCTTACTGTAGAAAGAGGGAACTTCGGGCAATTTCTTAATTCGTCTGTCCAGACTGTCTGCAAATTGGCTTTTGTATTTAAAGTAGTAAGCTCCGGACACTCCTCCAGACTTAAAGATTCAAACGCACACTCTGTATTAATTTCCGTAAGTTTCGGACAATCACTCGCTATTACACGACTGAAACTACCCGTAGTATAAACAATTTTAACGTTATCATCATACCATATATTTAGCCTGTCAGCATTTCCATTAAATACTACCGTTTCAACCTGAGTAAAAGAACCAGGAATTGTCAATTCTGTCTTTTCCACCTTCTTCCAAAGCTCATAATCAAACTCTTCATATACATCATTTCCATATATTACTAAAGAAGTAACTGTTTCACCCAGGCCATGATAAAGTGAACCATACTTGTTCCAGGAAGCACTGTTATACATTTTCACCGATTTCAGCTTAGGCTGTTTCTCCTTATCTTCATAATAATCATCAAACAACCAGCCGGTATCTGAAAAATCCGCTCTGAATTCCGAATTATTCGGCAACGTCAGGTCTTCCAGATTTCTGAATGCCCCAAATATACCATAGTAATTACACTTACTGCCCCTTACAACTTTCGTAACCGAATCCGGAATCTCGATAGCCCTTATGGTCTGAGGATCGAAGATCCAGAATCTGTTAGAATAATCCGTGGAACTTCCAATATACGGACCAATGGCTGTTACCTTTTTCCCATTGATAGTACCGGGAATCCTCAGCAGATACACATCAATGTTTCCACCCGGTTTTCCCCATCCGGTAACAGTCAGGGTTCCATCATCATTCTCATAGCCGATCCAGCCATGCCACTGTCCATCCTCTTCCATAATATTATGGGAATACCTGTCCTTAATCTCCTCTGTATCCCCTGCTGCCTCTGCACCGTCATCAAATACTTCTGCACCAGCAGCAACTGGTTCTTCTGTTCCATCTCCGAATTCCTCTGCATCAGGATTCTGAGATACCTGCCCTTCATCTGCACTTCCATCAGACACCTGGGCAGCTTCATCCGATTCGCTTTCTTCCTGCGAAACCACATTATTTTCTGCTGCATTTTCCTCTGTACCATCCGAGAACTCTGAAATTCCTGCAATTTCAGTCTCCCCTGCATATACCCCAGGCGCAGAAGTCACTGTCACTGCCGCAGCTACGGACAATGCCAGCATTTTCTTTAAAAAACTTTTCTTCATACTCTTCTCTTCCTTTCCTCTTCGGCCTTTTTTCCAAAGATCTTATAATACGATAATACCCTCCCATTTGTGTTTTCGTCAATCATAAATTATAAATCCGGAAATTTTCACAGCAAAAAAGTTACTGTTCAAAGGTGTGTATAAGTCATTGTAAAAAGTGACGAAATTATTTTTTCTATTTTGTGGATAATTATCTTCAGCAGAAAAAACTGTGTTTATAGTTTTTTCTGCTGTTCTTTTTCACAAAAGTTATACACCGAATCTTATCCATTCTTTCAGACAGAGGCCTTATATCTGCTCATTTTCAATCTTATAATGGAGATTTATCCACAGTCAGATTGCCCAATGGGTCATTTCCGGGAATTCGCTTTTTTCTGCATTTCTGCTATACTTTTTTCAAGAAAGAGAGGTTGTTTTTATGGAGATTGATTTTATACAGGAACTAAAAAAACGTGATGAGCTTCTTGACGGCTATCTCAGGCAGATCGAGATCCAGGAGGAATTCATCCAGAAACAGAAAGAGCTGATCGAATATCTCGAGGATCATATCTCAAAGATCACAGATATCGTCAGCAGTGTTTAGCAGGACTGTACCGGAGGAAAACGTATGCCTGATACTTATGATCATATCACTCTCATGTGTCGGCTGAAAGCTGCACAACGCAGAAACAAAGAACTGGAATCTGGCGAAAGATATATCCAGTTAGAAGAACTTCATCAGAAAGAGTACAACGTTTATGAACATAAGATTGAGAAGCTGAAAAAAGAACTTGCAGATGCGCACAAAGAAACGATCCGTGTGCGCAATTACTGGCTTCAGGTACTGGAGGATATGCTCCGGGAGTTTGAAAAGGCACAAAAAAGGTCCGCGCAGGAACTCCGAAAAATGGAGATCCGTACACTGAATGCAGAAAAGCAAAGAGATGATGCACTGGATAAAGCAGCCGTTTTCAGACATCAGTTTTATGAAGCGGCATCCAGACTGGAAGAAGAACAGGGAAAAAACAGGCAGAAAACCAGGCGGGCAGCCTGGCCACAAAGGGCACTGCCGGAAAAGGCAGGAGCCTACGCAGCCAGTTATCCTCCTTCCTCCACCTGAAGAAGTGCTCGAAGACTGTGTTTTTAAAAAGACTGCCAGGACCATCGTAAAGCAGATGGTAAGTATCCGTATGGTCCTGAATGTAACGGAATATCATGCAGATGTTTATTATAACAGTCATACGGGAGAACGTGCACATGCAGCATTTCCAGATGGAGTTATCGATGATGTGAATTATGATGGCAGCATACGTGCTTTTCTGTTCCTTCTGAACAATGACTGCTGTACATCCATTGATAAGAGCAGGGCTTTTCTGTCCGACCTGACGGGTGGAAAACTGAATATTTCCAAAGGCATAATAAGCAGACTAAACCGGGAGTTTGCTTTAAAAACTGAGCCTGAACGCAGGTCTGCCTATGCAGATATGCTGCTTTCCCCTGTTATGCATACGGATGATTGTACAAATGCCAGGGAAAACGGAAAGAGCTGCCAGGTATATGTCTGTGCAACCCCGGACGGAAAAGCCCTGTACTTTGCCCGCGAGAAAAAGGGACACGAAGGAGTAAAGGGTACGGTTACAGAAGACTATCAGGGGATCCTTGTCCATGACCATGATATTACCTTTTATAATTATGGAGCAGATCATCAGGAATGCCTTGCCCATGTACTGCGGTATCTGAAAGCCAGCATGGAGAATGAACCAGACCGTACCTGGAATAAAAAAATGCATGCACTGGTGCAGGAAATGGTCCACTTCCGAAATGGATGCCGGCAGCCACACGGGCCAGATCCGGAAATAGTCTCCGGATTCGAAAAACGATACCGTGAGATACTGGAAACTGCCAGGAAAGAATATGAAGACATTCCGGCAAATGATTATTATAAAGACGGGTACAATTTATTCCTGAGAATGGAGAAATACATGCACAACCATCTGTTGTTCCTGCATGATATCCGGGTACCTGCCACGAATAATGAAGCCGAAAGGCTTCTAAGGAATTATAAGCGGAAACAGGCGCAGGCCGTGACATTCAGAAGTTTCGAAAGCATCGATTATCTCTGCCAATGCATGAGCATGCTTGTTTTGATGCGCCTTGAAGATCCGGCAAATATATATGACAGAGTGTCCAGAATATTTGGATAAAGAAAACTGATGGCTTTGACTGTTATCAGTCTACACCATCGGTTTTCTCAAGTCCAGCTAACCCTTGAACAGTAACCATAACCGCCCTGGCTGTATCCACCGGATGCTCCGCCTTATTATCAATATCCGTATCATTTCCAGAAAATATACTTCCTGCGAAATCAAGGACTTCTGATCCTGGCAGGCTGTCAATGCAGACAGCAGTTCCATTCCCGGTAAATGTATTGTTTAAGTAGCTCGGGGCGGTTCCATACGCAGAACTGGTATTAAATTTCAAAGCTGTATTGTTATTTGTGAAAGTACAAGCACTGGCATTGACCCATGCTCCGTTCTGTGCCAGAGCAGCGGTATCCCAGCCTTCGAAGGTGCACTGGGAAAGGAGTACAAGACAATACGCATTCAGTCCGGTTCCTGAATTACCTTCGAAACGAATCCCCGACATCTCCGCATAATTTCCATTAAGCCCTCTCATGCTCACTGTTCCTGTAAAAGTAGTCTCAGCGTTTCCTTCTTTACTTCCATAAATCCCCCAGACGTGATTGCCGAAAGTAATATCTCCCTCATAAGTCACTGCCGGAAGATGCAGATATACCGGTGTATCGGAAGACACCTCTTCTTCAATGGAAGCCAGCAGCGTCTTCAGATCATCCGTTGTTTCCATGGGAACATCTTCCGAAAAATAGGCGACTGCAGCCTGTTTTTCTATCGTAAGACGGGTACTGAGAGAAATGGTATCTCCATTTTTCATGGTCAGTGTCCACAGAATATCATTGGTACCACTGTCAGAAGTATACATAATATCCGAAACATAGGCTGCATTCGGAAAACTTTCGTTATGTACCGGTTCTATATATTCCATTTTCTGTGAATCTTCAGATGGCTTTGTATCAACCACACAGGATTCCACCTCTTCTGAAAACTCCTCCCATGCCAGCTCTCCTGTCTCCTGATCGAACGCATACAGCTGACAGGGAAGTGCACTGTCCATGCCTTCTGACAAAGTATCTGTACGTTCTCCCTGTGCATGTCCCGTCACCCCATCTCCTTCAGAGAAAGTCAGAAGAACTTTATAAGATTTATCTTTATCTGGATAAACGATCTGCGCGCTGCCTTCATAAGTCTGTGGTCTGTGATGCAGAGAAATCAGCGTCCCCACTGCAGCAACTACAGCCAGTATTCCCAGAACCATAAGCATTTTCTTTTTCCACCTTCTCGGGGTCTTTACTTCTTTTTTTTCCATCTGAACTGCTGTGCAGTGTGGACAGAACGATGCGTTATCCGGAAGCGGATGCCCACATTTTATGCATTTTTTGCTCATTCTTCCTTCTCCTTTTACAGAACCTCCATCAAATGAAGAATATTTTTATACCTTTTCTCCGGGCTTACCATTGTACAGCGTTGTACGATCCGCCCTATTCTTCCACCTGCAAGCTTTCTGGAAGGATGTTCCCCTGTCACCATAATATTGAGCAGAACACCCAGCGCATAAATATCAGCGCGCCCGTCTGACTGAGAAAGGCCGTATTGCTCCGGTGCGGCAAAACCGGTTGTACCCAGAATCTGAGTGTCTTCCTGGATAGCACTTTTATATATTCTGGAAGCATCAAAATCAATCAGTACCGCCTCTTTCCCACGTACAATAACATTGTCCGGTTTTACATCCCTGTGTACCACCCCCATGGAATGAAGCACCCACAATGCCGAACACAGCTGTCGTGTAATCTGCCTGGCCTCTGCTGCAGTCAGCAGACCACACTCCAGAATATCTCTGAGTGTATCCCCCTGTACATATTCTTCCAGCAGGACAGTCCTGCCGTCTCTTTCCCCTACTTCCATAATCTGGGGCAAATACGGGCAGGAAATAGTGAGAAGCAGCTGATAAACTTCGCTGCTCCCATAAAAATGTCTAAAAATATAACGGGTGCCGCTGTCTCTGTGACGTACAAGTGAGACTTCGCCCCGTTCACTTTTCTTGATCAGCCTTATGGTATCATATTCATTATGAACTGACTCAAGAAGGTTGTCATAAATATCCATATTTCTCATCCTCATCACTATGCGGTCTGCATATTGTTTTTCAGAACCATTTATAGTATATTGTTATTTGAGTACACTATTTAGAATATTGTATCTTATTCAATAACTATTGTAAAGGCGCGGATTATGAAAAAGAAAAATACAGATGGTTTACAGCAGGAACTTATGGATTCACCGGATCTTACTCTGTTCCTGTCCCAGAACCAGGAACAATTTGTGAATAAAAGTGTATCTGAGTTATTAAACCATCTGTTTGAGAAGAAAAATATTTCCAAGGCTGCTCTTGCCAAAAAAGCCGGTATGAGTGAAATCTATCTTCACCAGATTTTCGCTGGCCGTCGGAATCCTTCCAGAAACCGTCTGCTGTGCCTGTGCTACGGTCTGGAAGCCAGTGTCGAAGAAACCCAGGAATTACTGAAACTCTGCGGAATGGCCCAACTCTACCCGAAACTAAAACGTGACGCTATCATCTATTACGGATTGCTGCATAAACTTAGCTTGTTTGAAATTAATGATAAGTTGTTTGATGAGAATGAAGAAACCTTGTTCTGAACATATAATATAAATAAAAAATATCTACGTATTTTTCAAAAAATGGAGCCCCTTTATACAGGACCCCATTTCTCTTTGTAATACTATTTTACATTAACCTGTTACTTTTGTTTTCGCCCCGGCTCCTTTTGCTTTAAACAATTTCTTATATGCAGAAATCTTTGCTTTCGGAACTTTGAAAGTACAGGTTGCCTTTATTCCCTTGAATGCATTTGCTCCCACATTTTTATCTGTTAATTTGGAAGTATTCACGATAACCTTAGCCAGTGATTTGCAATTGTAAAATGCCTTCGCACCAATCCGTCGTACATTACTTCCTATGGTAACCGACTTTAATTTCGACGCATTTGCAAATGCGGAAGAATCAATTCCTGTAATCTTGTAGGATACACCTCCAATTTTTACAGTTTTTCCTATTGTAAGGGATGTTCTTGTTTTCTTATCAGTAATTCCCTTTACACTCACTGTACCTTTTCCATTAACAGCAGCATTTGTTACTCTGTAGGTGATTTTGCTGACCGTGACCTTCTGCTTCTCAGGTAACGTAATCTTAAATGTTGCTTTCGCTGTAATTCCTTTATATTTGCCTTTTCCGGTAACAGTTATTGTGGCCGTTCCAATGTTTTTATTATTTTTATATGTTACTGTATAATCTGTATTTTTCTTTAATGTTTTGGAACCTTGTTTAACTGTAACACCTATTTCCTGTGATTTTCCATTATAAATAACAGATGATTTACTGACAGTTACCTTGAATGACCTTACCGTTCCACCCAAGTCGATAAATTCAATTCCCTCTGTACTTTCAGCATATTTCTCCGCTGCTGTGTCGGCGTAACCACTTAGTTTGAATTTTTCTTTTGGAAATGCAGGTTCGTATTTGTCATAATAAACTCTGTTTCCCTCTACACGCTTCACTGCCTTTGTGCCAAATGCATATTCTCCAATGTTCTTTACACTGGCAGGAACCGTTACCTTGTTTAATGCCGGGCAATTCAAAAAAGCTCTATGCCCAATTTCAGTAACTTTATCACCAAGAACCACTGATTTAAGATTTGTATAACCTTCAAAAGCTAATGAACTTATTTTTCCGTTCTTGATAGTGATTTCTTTTAATCCAGGTAATTCCTCTGGTTTTCCAATTCTTCCATCTTCACCCAGATGTGGCACCGTTAATTTTTCCACACCACTATTTCTCAGAAATCCTCTTTGCAATATTGTAACACTATCCGGGACAATAAGCTCTTTCAATGCTGTCATTTCCTTAAAAGCATCTACATCTATTTCTGTGACTCCTTCCGGCAGTATCAGTTCTGTAATAGATTTATCACCTGCAAAAGCACCTCTTCCAATAACTGCCGGACCATTTTCGAATGTTACATCTGCCAAATTTTCACAGCCACTAAAACAATAATCAGAAAGCGTCACTTTTCCTGATATATGAACTGATTTTAACGCAGTAATTCCATTAAAGGCATTCTGATTTAAATTCAGATTTTCATCTCCGTTAATTACCAGACTCTGAACATCCCCTGAGATCCTTCCAATCTCCGCAACATCGTTTCCAATCAGTAATGTCCATCCTGTACTGTTCGGGAGATATCCTTCTACCTTTTTGGCTGCCTGAACATCAATTACTTTTAAATTTTCACACTCATCAAAAGCGCCTAACAGTAACTCTGTATCTTTTCCGGTAACTGTCAATTTTTCAAGACTGGATTCATTCCAGAAAGAATCACTGCACATACTAACCAGAGTCTGTGGAAGTACGAGTTCTTTAATACTTTTACATCCCAGGAAGCATCCCTGTCCCACGCTTGTCACATGATCCCACTTCACAGAACTAAGGGATTTACACGACATAAAACTGCCTCCACCTAACTCTGTAACCTGATTCAGATCTATCTCTTCCAGACCGGTTTCTGAAAAAGCACTATCTTCAATTTTCTTAATGTTATCGGGGATCACAATATGTTTCAAAGAAGTACATCCCGAAAACGTAGCAAACCCTATCGTATCATACTGTCCAGGCTCAATCGTAACATCCTGAAGCTTAGCACACCTCGAAAAAGCATGATAGCCCAGACTTTTTACATTTGATCCAATATATACCTTTTCCAATGATTCTGTACTCCATGGTGCAGAAGTCCGCCAGGAAGGCAATGTACCACCATAAATATACATCTCTTTCAATGAATCATTGCGTGAAAATATACTTACACCATAAGTAATATCAGTACACAAAAATGTAACCTTTTCAATCCTGGTATTACAAAATGCATAATCACCTATCTTCGTTACACTTTCAGGAATCGTCAGTTCGCCTCCCAGATTCTCACAATTCTCAAAAGCATTATAATCAATCGTCTTCAGTTCATTTCCAAATTCAACTTTCTCAAGACTCCCGCAGTTTCTAAAAGCTTCACTTTCAATGGTCGTTACATAGGGCATTTCAACAATATGGACCCCACTTCCTGCAAATCCTTCTGATTCAATAACCTTTACATTTTCTCCCAGCACAATCTTTCTTGCATACGCAGTGGAAAAAGCTCTTAAACCAATGGTTGTCACATTATCCGGAACAACCAGAACATCTCTTTCAGTGCCATGATACTTCACCAGGACTCCATCTTCTATCTCAAAATCATCTGATGCCGCCGCTGGCAGGACCGTATCCTCAAATTCTTCATTCTCCGTTTCTCTGTCCTCTGTTTCATCTTCTACAATACCAATATCCTGTGGCTGCGTCGCATCATCTCCGATTTCCTCCCCTTCCGAAAAGGCAGAAATATCTGTATCATCCACAGCATTACCTTCATCTGCTGTAAATTCAACATTCAGATCTGACGCCATTGTACTGACACCACCAGTTCCCACTGCTAATGCAAGACAGCACATGCAATTAATCAAAAACTTTTTCTTTTTCATAGACTTCTGTCTCCTTTCTTTTTTCTAAAATTCTACTATATCAAATTCAACAATTCAAGAACAAATATCTATCAATTTATCTTTTATGTAAAAGAATTCTAATTTTTCAACTTATCATAATGTAATCATTTATTCGCCTGAAAATACCAAAAGAGCTATCGGTCATTCCGTTTTTACCGATAGCTCTTCTTTATCCGTTCGTATTTTCATCATTGAAAGTTTAACTGCATTTTTCCTGAAGTTTAGCAACCTGATCTGTTAGAGAATTAATTCTAATCTCATTCATCATTACCCTGTTCATCCAGGTAATCGGCACATTCATCTTATCGATTACATTCTGGTAATTCTCTGCAAGGATGGAAAGATTTTTGTCTGTTGTGTTCTCCAGATGCAATTTAATATCCGCAAAATTATTTCTGGTCTCTTCTTCAAAACGCTCCTGACACTTTTCCATTCGATCCATTCGGCCTTCAAAATCATCCATTCGACCTTCAAAACCATCCATTCGACCTTCAAAACCATCCATTCGAATTCCAAATCCTTTGACCTCTGCTAAAATAGCTTCCAGTATTTGTCTGTCTGTCACCAGTTCCACCTCCTTTTACAGCCCGTATCGTTCTTATGTATGTGACTGATTATAACACGAACCTCAAACTCTGTCTACCCTTCAGACCCATTATTCATCTTTTCCTCAATCGCAGCTCCAACTCTGTTATAAATGTTTACCGCATCCTGAATATGGGGGATTGTATTTGTATTATCACCGACTGCTCCTGCGGAAACGAAAATATATTCTCTGCCCTCAATCTCTGCAAAACTTGTCAGGCAGTGTCCGGCCTCGCTGGTGTATCCGGTTTTGCCACCCAGAATCTTTCCACCTGTTACTGTGGGATCGGGCAGATTTTTAAACATGGTGCTGTAATACGTGATGCCATCCGGGTGGATATTGGTCACTCCTGTGGAATGTCTGGGGCTTTCCACGATTTCACGAAACGTATCATTCTTAATGCAGTACTTCATCAGTACCGCTATATCCTTAACCGTGCTGTAATGATCCGGATTATGTAGCCCTGTAGAGTCACAGAAATGCGTATTGTCCATTCCAAGCTTCGCAGCCTTCTTATTCATCAACTCTGCGAAATCCGCCTCAGAACCGCTGATGGTATCTGCCAGAGCAATACAACACTCAGCTCCCGACGGAAGCATGGCACCATAAAGAAGATCAATCACCCGCACATCTTCACCCGGCTGAAATCCCGCCTGGGTCGCATCCTGCTCATAGAGCCCGGCGAACATCTCATCCGTCAGCGTAATCTTCGCCTCCAGATCATCCAGATTCTCGATAGCCACGATCACTGTCATGATCTTCGTCATGGAAGCAGGATAGATCCTCTCCTCTCCATTGATCTCTCCCAGTATCTTACCACCCCGCGCCTGCATCAGGATCGCATTGGGACTGTTGATTCCACTGATATCCACTTCCTTCAAAATTGGCTGCTGAAACTGCGCAAACCATTCCTTCATGCCTTTATTCCAGCCAACCATTATGACCAGCGCACAGATCACGATCACCTCAATAAATGTACACAACACAATCCTGCCCGCATTTCTCCGGGCATAACCCCTTCTCCTTCTGCGTCTTCTGGCTGCCAAAGTAATTCCTCCTGTCTGTCACTATCTATATCTGCTATCATATAACACATACATCTAAAATATCTCTATCATCCATTCATCCTCCCTACTATAACACACTCTCTCGAAATCCTGTAACCCCCTTCTTTCGCCAAACCGAAATACCAAACCAGGCAGATATTCACAATTAAAGAAAGGTACTTCCTGATCCGGTTAAAAAAGAGTGCAAAAAAGCCCCCGAATTTCTTCGGGAGCTTCATTTTGCTTAAATTTATTGTGCTAACTTAACCGGGTTGATCTTCACACCAGGTCCCATTGTCGGAGCGATTACAACGCTCTTTAAATACTGACCTTTCAGTGTGCTTGGTCTAGCCTTAACGATAGCATCGATCAGCGTCTGGAAGTTGTCGCTTAACTGTTCTTCTGTAAAGGATGCTTTACCAACCGGAACATGAATGATGTTGGTTTTATCAAGACGGTACTCAATCTTACCTGCTTTGATATCGTGAACTGCTTTAGTAACGTCCATTGTTACTGTACCAGCTTTCGGGTTTGGCATTAAACCTTTCGGTCCAAGTACACGACCAAGACGACCTACAACACCCATCATATCTGGAGTTGCAACAACAACGTCGAAGTCTAACCATCCTTCGTTCTGGATCTTCGGAATAAGCTCCTCAGCTCCTACGAATTCAGCACCTGCTGCTTTTGCTTCTTCAGCTTTAGCATCTTTAGCGAATACTAAAACACGAACTTTTTTACCAGTACCATGTGGCAGAACAACTGCTCCACGGATCTGCTGATCTGCATGACGTCCATCGCAGCCTGTACGGATATGAACTTCGATAGTTTCGTCAAATTTAGCAACTGCAGCTTTTTTAACTAAGCTGATAGCTTCTGCGGTATCATATAATGTAGCGCGGTCTACTGCTTTAGCAGCTTCCACGTATTTCTTTCCTCGTTTCATTTCTATAACCTCCTGTGGTATTTGCGGGGAACGCCCTCCCACTTACTATTTAATATTAAAATTAATCAACTACTTCGATTCCCATACTTCTTGCAGTACCAGCGATCATGCTCATAGCTGCTTCGAGGGATGCTGCATTTAAGTCTTTCATCTTAAGTTCAGCGATTTCCTGAACCTGAGCTTTAGTAACCTTAGCAACTTTTGTCTTGTTCGGTACGCCGGAACCGGATTTGATCTTAGCAGCTTTCTTAAGAAGAACTGCAGCCGGCGGAGTTTTGGTTATGAAGCTGAAACTTCTGTCTGCATAAACAGTGATAACTACAGGAATGATTAAGTCTCCCTGATCTGCTGTTCTTGCATTGAACTCTTTTGTGAACTGAACGATATTTACACCGTGCTGTCCAAGAGCTGGACCTACAGGTGGTGCTGGAGTTGCTTTACCAGCCGGAATCTGTAATTTGATATATCCTGTTACTTTCTTTGCCATTTTTCGGCACCTCCTATGTGGTATTGGCGGGGGTTTATGGTCCCTCCCACGATATTGTTACCTTTGCTTGTTACATCTGTTTGATTTCTGCGAAACTAATTTCTACCGGCGTTTCGCGGCCGAAAAGTTCAACATTGATCGTTGCTGTCTGCTTCTGTACATTAAGAGCAGTGATAACACCAACGGTATCTTTCCAGGCACCGCCTGTGACAACAACTGTATCCCCTTCTGCGAAATCCACCTGGATATCCTCATTCTGGATACCAAGAGGGAGCATCTCTTCCTCAGTTAACGGTACCGGCTTGGATCCTGGTCCAACGAAGCCTGTTACACCTCTGGTGTTACGGACAACATACCATGTATCGTCATTCATAACCATGTTGAGAAGTACATAGCCAGGAAACATTTTCTTCTGAACCTGTTTCACAGTTCCGTTCTTCAGCTCGGATACTTCCTGTAAAGGAACACGAACCTCGAGGATCTGGTCTTCCAGGTGTCGGTTTTCGATGGTTTTTTCAATGTTGGCTTTTACTTTGTTTTCATACCCTGAATAGGTATGAACAACATACCATTTCGCTTCTGACATACAATCACCTTATCCTTATTTCATTAAAAGATTAATGCCTTCGAGAATAAATGAATCCATTACGCTGATCAGTACACAAAGCACAATTGATACGCACACAACCACGATGGTCTGTTTGAGCAGAGTGCTGCGGTCTGTCCAGACGATCTTCTTGAATTCTGATTGAAGTCCCTGAAACCAACTCTTCTTCTGGCTTTTGCCAGCAGATTTTTCATTTCCTTGCATAGCCTGACCTCACAATTCTCTGTGAGTAACTGTTTCGTCCAGTTACCTTGGATTACTTTGTTTCCTTATGCAGAGTGTGTTTGCGGCAGAACTTACAATATTTCTGAGTTTCCATTCTTTCAGGATGGTTCTTTTTCTCCTTAGTCATATTGTAGTTACGCTGCTTGCACTCGGTACATGCTAATGTAATCTTAACGCGCACAACTTCCACCTCCAGTGTTTTCATTTGCATGGTCATTTCCTCATGCCTGACGATGTATCCGTCACCTTTTTCGGGCATAAAAAAAAGACCTAACTTCCATGTCGCTTGTCAAGTTTATCACAAAACAGCTATGGAAGTCAAGCCTTTTTATTAAATTCCATGATTTATTACAACAGTAAAAATGAGAATTGTTTTCAGACGATATGCCAGGTTCCTTTTTTGGTTCTTTTCACCTCATAAAGCCCCTTATCTGCCCTCTTGTACAGTTCCTGGAACGTAACTTTTCCTTTCTCTGTAAGGGCAATACCCATGGAAACAGAAATAGTAACTGTTTCTCCCTCATTCTCGTAGGTAATATGAAGCTGTTCGGAAAGCAGTTTCACTCTTTCCTGCAGTACATCCAGCGGAATATCCCTGAAGAAGACAACGAACTCATCACCGCCAAGCCTGCAGATCACATCCTGTGCACGACAATTATCCCTGATGATCTTCACTACATCATGGAGCGCATGATCGCCCCACATATGTCCCAGACGGTCATTCAGATTCTTGAAGTTGTCCAGGTCAGCAATCATAAATGCATGAACAGAACCGGCCTCCGGATCACTCTTCAGGATCTGCTCGATCCTCTCTGTACCTGCTGCACGCATAATGGCTCCTGTCATCGGATCAGTCTCACTGTCTGTGATATCCTCAATACTTCCCACCATTCGTGAAACAGCCCCTGAATCATCGAAAATATTGGTGGTAAATATCTGCAGGTATCTCATTCTGCCCTTAGACCAGACTGAGATCTTTTTCTGACAGGTAACTTCTTTATTTTCGATGGTTTCCAGAATATTCCTGATATCTGCACAGGACTGCGGACTTACCTTGCTGATATTTTTCAGCAGGATAGGAATGCTGAGCTGTTCCTGATCCAGACCGATATCTTTATACTTATCATTCAGAAACTGGATAAGTTCTGTTTCCACATCATATGTAAACACACAGGTATCACTGTTTCTGGCTGTGATCCTGTAGGTTTCCTCATTTAACATCAGTCTGTTGTTCAGTCTGCGGATATAACGTTTATCTTCCCTCTGGAAATACAAATATACCAGCAGGACCAGAACCATCATTCCGATAAGTTTCGCAGTAAGCTTTATGACATGTTTCTGATATACGGCACTTTCACGTGCGATCTCCGTCTCCCGGATCGTTGTTACTGTATACAGATGAATATCTCTTACCGGTGCGATCACCGCTACCATTCCATCATCATTATCTCCGTAAATCTCAAAGGGCACCGTAACCCCGCTCCTGATCCTGAGCTGGATTGTGGGCAAAAGCAGACTCAGATTTCTTTTTCCCATATCTTCGAAGAAATTCGTTCCTGTAGTATTTCTCACATCCTGTTTCAGCAGATAATTTCCATCTTCATCCAGCACAAACTGATTTCTCTTTTCTTTTTCCTTCGCTATATCATCAAAGATATTCAGTCTGGTACTGGAAAGAATGCCACAGAGAATTCCTTCTATCTGGTGGGCATCATTATAAATCGGCACGGACAGAACAACACCGCTTTTATATGTAGTACCATTCTTGCTGATTGCTTTATTTCCGGACATACTGGTCTTGAAATAGCTCATCTCAGAATAATCTTTCTTCATTCCCGGAGCTTTTCCACCCTTGTTCAGAATTCTCATATATACGAAATGAGTTTCTTTTTTGCTGTAAGTCCTGCCCAGAAATCTCTGAGTCTCTTCACTGTCCAGAGACATATCTTTGATCCTGGCTGCTGCTGATTCCAGTATCTCATAATAACGAGCCGTCTTATACTCAATCAGACGTGCATTCTGCTCTGTCCATTCTGTTACATTATCATATTTTTTATTTTTCTCTGTTTTTTTCAACATTCCATTGAAATTCAGCAGTGACCATGCCGTAAACAGTAATGCTACAATTCCAGTGAGGATCAGGATCCTTTTTTGAAATTTTTTATTACGTGTCCCTTTCACTTTTATCACCTGCCCGGATACTCCCGCACCCAGAATTCCTTTTTGTTACATTATATCTGCGTCCCAAGTACTTGTCAAACAGATTACTGTTCACTCTGTGCCCAGTAACCTCAAACAGAATCATTTTCCCAGCCTGCTTTTCTCTGTATCCGTACAGGCAGATCATAGTCTGCAGTAACTTCGCGCATTTCTGCTCTTATTTCTACTCTTACACAATTTATCTCTTTCATATAACTGCCTCTGATCCGGTTTATTACCTTGTACACACCCTCAAGAGTGCACCATGGCAGCATCACAATATACTGTTCATCACTGTATCTGGCAACCACATCTCCCATTCGAAGCTGATCCATCAGGATTGTTTTCAGCTTCTCCATTGCTTTCTTTTTATGGTAAAGGAATCTGGCAGCTTCCATAACCTGTTCCAGCTCGTGAAATTCAAGAGTGAGAAGCAGCAGATATTCCGGTATTTTCCCTCTGGATGCACGCCTTGTTTCCAATCTGTAGATTTCCCTGAATACTGTATATTCACACAGAAATACACCTGACAGCTCCGGTTCCTTTATATTGCTGCACACATCCTCCAGAGTTGCCTTTTCCAGATTATGATCCATCTTCAGGATTTCTTCATAAAGTGCCTGTATTCTCCGTGATCTCCGGATTCCCAGCCTGGAATGCAGGATCTGGCTGGCCACCTCATACTGTTTCAGGGCATTCTCCATATCCCCCATTTTGATCCAGCTTCTGATCAGCCAGTAATGCATATCTTCATTCACTTCATCACAGGTGATCCCATATGCGCAGATCTGGTGGATCTTCTTGTAATCCCCGGTCTGATCATACAACACACACAGTTCCCCTGTCAGTTTCATAAAAAAAGAATGATAGAACGTAAAGCGCACGGAAAAAAAGGAATCTGCGCTTAAAACTGCTGTCAGCGGTTTCCTGTATATGAACAGTGCTTCTTCATAGGCAGTAATCCTTTCTTCCACCAGTTCTTCCGGTATACTGCGAATCTTCTCTGCTGCCTGTCCGAATTCTTCCATGTCACAGGAAACGGGAATATTTGGGTTCCATCCATAAGCCCCTGCACTGGAAACAATATATTCTTCTGTGCCCAGTTCCCGCAATGTCATCCGCAGTCTGTAGACCAGATTTTTCAAAGCTCCCAACGGATTGGCAGAACCTCCATTTCCCCACAGAAATTCTCCCAGTTCTTCCCCGCTGATCATTCGTTCCCTGTTCATAACGAAATATGACAGCAGTTTCAGGATCTTTCTGGAGTGGATTGTCTGTTCATCCAGCATCCCTCTCTCGCTTTTTATGGAAAAATCTCCAAAAAAGCATACTTTTACAATTTTCTTTTTCTCTTCCATATTTTTCCCCCTTCATCTTCTGTGCCTTGTGATCCGGTTTACGCCGGTCACAGATCTGCCTGTCATTTATCAGAAGTAATCATATCCTCCATGGATATCCACAATACTTCCATTCATATAATGATTGGTCAAAATACTATACGCCATATCTGCTACTTCCTGGATCTTTCCAAAACGGTGAAGGGCAATTTTACGGTTGATCCTTTCGTAGCTTTCCTGTGTCCGGGTCTCATGCCACGGGGTCTGTATAAATCCCGGCGCCACTGCATTTACCCGGATCCCCCGGGGCTCAAATTCCTTGACCAGCGATTTCGTCAGGAAATGTACTGCTGCCTTTGTCACCCCGTATACCACAGATGAGGAATATGCCTGCTGTCCTGCATAAGATCCCATGAAAAGGACGCTTCCTCCTTCTGTCATCACAGGCATAAATTCTTTTATCATAAACACCGGAATGGACAGGTTTGTATTTACGATCCTGTTCCACTCCTCAAATGTGTAATCTGCGAATTTATCATATGTGCTGATCCCCGCATTGCTGATCAGCCAGTCCACATGCCCGGCCTGCTTCTTTACAGTTTCCACAAATGTCATCATTTCTTCATAAGAAGACATATCTGCTTTCAGAATGACCAGCTTCTCCTGATCATCCGGAGTCAGACTGTCCCAAAAGCATTCCGCTTTCTCTGCGTTATGAGCATATGTGGCAAATATCAGGTCATCTTTCTCGGAATTCGCCAGGATCTTTTCCACGATCCCTCTTCCGATCCCGGAGGTTCCTCCGGTAATTACAGTTACTCTGCTCATATCTTTTCACTTTCTGCTGTTTCAGCTGTATCTGCCTTAATTACAGGCTCATCAGTTTCTCATAAACTTCTTTCGGCGCATAAGGCTGCTGGTTATGGATCGGTTCTCCCAGGCAGGTTTTCGGATATGCATAGGTTCCGTGTTCCAGCATGATTTCCAGAAGTCCCGGGCCTTCTTTTTCCAGGAATTCCGGTGCGGTTTCCTTTACCTCATCACACCACATACGTTTCGAAGGGATTCCGTATGCGTCAGCTACTTTCGAGAAATTGCAGGATGCAAATCCACAGCCGTCTGTAGTTCCGGCGAAGAGACAATCGAAATAGTCTCTCTGAAGATGCCGGATCATTCCCAGTGCCTCATTATTCATGATCAGCATTTTAATTGGAAGGTTCTCCCTTTTTACCCATTCCAGTTCCTGGATATTCATCTGGAAGGCTCCGTCTCCACAGATACATACCACAGGTCTGCCTGTGGCATAATAAGCGCCGATAGCTGCCGGAAGTCCATATCCCATAGCTCCGTGACCGCCGGAAAACAGAAGTTTCTGGCCCTCGCGGTTCTTAAACGACTGATAGCTCCAGACCATATGCTGACCTACATCCACGGCTATGGCAGAAGTATCCTGCAGCATATCACTGAGATCTGCGATCATACGGTTGGTATATCTCTCCGGAGTCTGGTCATCTACTGCCTGAAGGTTCTCTTTGATCTCCCTGCAGACCTCCAGCCAGTCCCCGAACTCCTTCTTAACACTGCTTCCTTTCTCTGACAGACACCGGATCACTGCTCCTGTTTCTGCCTGAAGTTTCACTTCATTTACACCATCTTCATGGATATCTCTCTTCAGATTATAAGGATCAATATCTACACGGATAATGCGGGCATTTTTCGCAAATTCGTGCACTTTGGTCCCGATCTGTCTGGTACACATGGAAATCCCGAAACACAGGATCAAATCACTTTTCGCGTTGGCGATCATATTAGCGTAACGATGTCCGTAAGCACCTCCGATACATCCGAAATTCAGCGGATGGTCATAGGACAATACCGACTTCGCCAGCACACTTGTGATAACAGGTATCTGTCTTTCCCGGGTAAAACGAAGCAGTGCCTGCTGACTTTCTGTGCTGTCCACCCCATGTCCAAGCATGATCACCGGGCGTACAGACTGCTCCAATGCCTCCAGGATCACATCTGCCGCTGCTTCTGCCTGTGCAGGATCTGTATGACATTCTTCGAATTCCATATCATAGACCGGATTAGCCACTTCACTTCTCTGCATATCCATGGGCAGGTCGATCAGAACCGGTCCCTTTCTTCCTGTATTCGCAATATGATATGCCTTATTTAACTCTTTTACGATATCCTCCGGTTTTCGGATCTGCACTGCATATTTGGTTATCGATCCTGCCATTGCAACAATATCTGTTTCCTGAAATCCCTGCTGCCGTAACCCTTCAATTCCTGAATATTCATAGGTATTCAGCTGTCCTGTAAAGAAGATCACAGGCAGGGAATCATAATAGGCATCTGCCACACCGCTCAACAGATTCACAGCTCCCGGACCGCTGGTAGCATAGGCACAGGCACATTCTTCCTTCGCCTGGGCATATCCGCAGGCCGCAAACGCAGCTCCCTGTTCATTATAACAGGAATGATTTTCCGTCAGCGGATTCCTTTCAATGGAATCTACCAGATGTGCGATCATGGTTCCCTGATATCCGAAGAAATGCCTGACTCCTTTTTTCTGTAAAAACGCAACAATATAGTCTGAAAGCTTCATAAATTTCCTCCCTGCTCACCCCGAACAAAACCTGGCAGTTTCTGCCTGCCTCAGATCAGTATTCCGATCTTTTCTTTCTGTTCGGTTTTTCCTGTTTTCTCCAGAACATCTATATAAATATCGAGAATTTCTTCATCTTCCGCAAATATTTCACCCTTTTCAAGACTCTTCTGCATCATCTTGAAATATGGGCGGAACACCTTTTCCAGTGTCACATAATCTTCATTTTTATATAAATTCAGAATATAGTCCTTTTTCCTCTCATAGGAAATTCCCAGATTCATACGTTTGCCGCAAAACTCTACATAATCCCAGGATTCTTCGAAATAGTCCTTCATCTTGCGGCTCTTTCTCACTTTACGTACACTTTTCAGTCTCTCTTTGACAAATCGGTCAAAACTGCCCCATTCTTTCCACAGCTCTGCATAGCTCACTCTTGCGCTGATGATGGACTGCCCCGGCACCGAATATTTCGGCTCTCTGATCTGTCTGTAACCTGATCCATAGCTTATAGTCAGGTACTTCTTTATGTTTTTCGGAACCTGGAACTTCTCTCCTTCCAGCTCTACTGTCTGCGTTTTTTCAAAAAGTTTCGCCGGATATACAGTCACCTGTTTCTTTCTTTTCAGAGAATATTTCGATGCTGCAGGGTCCTGCTGGCTTCTGCAAAGGTCTTCATAGATCTTTCTGGCAGTCCACTGTCTGCCTGTAAGCTGACAGCGAAGCTTGATAAGCATTTTACTGCAAAAAGTTTTAAACCCTTTTTCATCGGCAGGCTGATCTATATTCTCCAGCCATCCCTTTTCCTCAAAAGTACTCCATCTCTTCTTCATTCCAGAATCACCGTTTGCCCTCAGGGGATAGATCGTGATTCCCAGCCCCGGATATGCATACTCTCTGGGACAGTCAAGATTCAGGCAGACTGTGTCTGTATTCTCATATCTGAGATAAAAACCCGGGAAATATTTATGGGTTTTCATAGATTCCAGAGCACGTTTCTCCCTTGGATCATTCTCCACTGCCTGACGGAACCGTTCCATTTCCGCAGTTTTCATCAGAACTACGCCGAAGTACGGATTCTGTGGAAAAGGCAGGCCCTCCACTGCGCATAACGTAAGACGGGGAGACAGATAATATTCGATATTATTCTTCCGGCATATTTCATCAATCTCTTTTAATAAAGATAAAATTACCTTCTGTTTCCTATTCAATTTCTTATAACCTCTCTATACAATCTTTTGTGTCCACAGATCATACAAGTTTGGACGCAAGTGCCTGAATATCTTCCAGGCTTCCATATTTATCCAGCCATCCGTTCAATACAGCCTGGATATCTGATTTCTTTCCAGAATCTGCTGCCTGTCTGCTTCCATCTTTCAGATCATTGATAATAATACGATAAAGCTCCGTTTTCACATAAGAGGGCTTTACATAGTCCAGTGCTGATCGATAATTTTCAAATGCGCTTCTGGTCTGTCCCTGTTTATTACGGATATCTCCCATAAGTTTATAGACATACCCTTTCTCTTCTTTATGGATCAGACGGCTACGCACCTGCTCTGCCAGCCACTCCAGCTCACTTTCCTCATCTGTACAAATGATCTCTGTCCTTAATGAAGCAAGTTCTGCCGGATATCCCAGACGCCTCCAGGCTTTGGTCAGTGCTTTCTTGTATACCTGAAGGCCTGGTTTCTCTTTCTTGTTATTTTTGTCCTGTTCCTCATCTGGCGCATCCTTCTTTCCGTTTACCGGAAGTGGATTTTTCATCGGAGTGCCTATCTTTTTACGGATCTCACGGATTTCTTTTTCAATCTCACTCTGAGTCCGTGCGCAGGCTACTTTTACCAGATAAAGTCCGGCTCTGATGTCTTCATCATCCGGAAGTATCTTCATCCACAGTTCCATGGTGCGAAGGGCTTCTTCTCTTGCACGGCCGGCGATCAGCTGCTCACAGTTTGCCAGGATCTGCTCTTTATATGGAAGAAACAGCCTGTCCATTTCCAGCCAGATCATGCCGTTGGAAGTTTTCTCCCGTACCTGTGCATAAAGTTCAAGTGCCTTCTCTCCGTTTCCGTTCATCCATAAAATATCTGCCTTATATTTCAGGAAATATCCATCTTCCGGGAAAATTCTCAACGCATCTTCCAGGAAACGTTCCGCTTCCAGCCTGTGTTCTCCTGCATCTGCCATCATGAAACGGCATTTAAATTTCATCAGTCCCGGATGTTCCGGATATTTCTTAAGCAGATCCTCACAGATCCTGCCTGCTTCTTCCATTCTCTGGAATTCGTAATGATCCGCAGCTTTCCGAAACAGTTCTATGTCCATTTTCAACGTCTGCATACCGTCCGTAAGATGCTTCTGTTTCTCCCATATCTCCAGCAGGCGGTATGCCTTGGAAACCCTTTCTGTATAAAACAGCGTCTGCACAGCTGCCATAAACACCTCATCCGGAAGGTCTGCAAGAACAGGATGATAAAATGCATAAATAAATGTGTAATCTTCCCTGCCGATAAATTCCGCACTGAGCTGAGCTTTATAATATGCACCAAACAGATTCGACAGGCTGCCATATTCCCTTTTCTCCATGGCTTCTTCCAGGTTTATCCCGGACTTCACAATAGATCTCTGGAGATCCAATGCCACAACCTTCGCCTTCATCATAAGGCCTTCCTGGCGGAGTTTGTGCCGCTTCTTCGCTATACACATATTATAAAATTTACGCCGGGCAGCATTAAAACGAAGTCTGCCCTTTTTCATCTTGGGCATATAATCTTCCCTGAATTCTTCGAAAGAAACCCCATCTACGTTAACAGCCACATGTCCTTCCCTGCTGTCATGAGGCGGCATATATGACCACTCATCTCCGTAATGCCAGATGAGATAATCACTGCAATGATTGGGGATCATTACCTTCTCCCCTTCGAACTTCCCGTATTTCACAGGAAAGAGCATATCCTTGTCAAACAGGAACGGACAGCCTCCCCAGCGCATGGCATATCTGTCACATTCTTCTTCCTTATAGGAGAACATGATCTTCTCCAGTTTCTTCAGGGTTCTGTTTTTACCCAGAAAAACATAGGAAAGCAGGTATTTCAGATAAAGGGACGCCGGGATTTCCCAGCGGTCACTGTATCCTACAGAGATGTTGATCAGATCTGAATAGATCATCATATGGGTTCTGTATTTCTCATATTCTTTATCGTCTGCCGGAATCGGGTCCAGCGTAAGTACATCTATGATCTCTCCCGCACAGTCCTTTCCGATGATCTGGCTCTTGTGGACAGCGCAGGTATCTGCTGATGCATAGCGTGGAAAAGAATTCGTATATGTCCTGTCTACATCTGAACACTGGATCTTCCGCTCCGGCGGCAGTTCGGTTCTGCAGATTTCCACAAATTTCTCCCAGTCAGATCTGGGCATGTACAGATCCACATCATCATCCCAGGGAACAAAACCTTCATGGCGAACTGCCCCAACCAGAGAGCCTCCCGCCATTACATACCGAAGATTATGTTCTTTACAGATTTCATCAACCTCCTGAAAAAGCTTCAAAAGATATTTTTGTTTTTCCGTCATGAGTTATCCTTTCTGATTAATAGTTTCCAATACTTCCAGCAACTTCACGGACTCATCATAAAAAAGTCTGGTGCATTCTGTCCTCTTGTCCCTGATCATGATCATCAGTTCCTGAAGCAGATAGCGGAAACCATTTCCATCAAAATTAAAGCTATAGCGTTTCAGGAATTCCCGACCTGAAATATTCGCCTCGAAATAACCGGTATTCCACCAGTCATTGGGGATCGTAACCCTTCCGTTGCTTCCGATGATCACCATCTCATCTTCCACATCTACTGTAGTACCAATCTCTATGGTAGCAAGGGCATTCTCATACTTTATAGTGATCATATCGTATACGAATTTCCCCTGTCTGTCTGTTACAGCATTGGTATTCACTTCCAGGCAGTTTTTGCCCAGAATCTTGATCACTGCACAGATCGCATTGCACACTGTTTCATTAAAAGGCTTGCCGCCCTCGAAATCATCCTGGGAAATGGCACACTTCACACTGACCAGATCTCCTACCAGGTTACTGTGTACCAGCCATACCAGCTGGGTAAAAGCTCTCAGGTACACCAGTGTGAGCCGTTCGATCAGAACCACCTTATGCTCTGCAGCCTTCCGGAAAAAATATCTCAGTTTCTCCGGTGAAAGAGCGGCCGGCACATCGCTGATCACATATTTTCCCATGTCTATGGCGCGTTCGATATACTGTTCTCTCTCCAACTGCCTGCATTTAATATATACAATGTCAATACCAGAAAGAAATTCATTATAGTCATTCCACCAGGAATCCAGTTCATATTTATCACAGAAATCCTGGGCTGTTTTTTCATCCTCTGAGAAAACACGTTCCACATGAACACCACTGACATATTTCGACTCCTGCACGAAGTCATTATCCCTGATATCGTCTGTTACCACACCCATATTAAAGATAACTCCCTCACCGCGCAGTTTCGTACTGGAAATATTCTTCGTTCTCTCCAGATATACTACATCGCAGTAATTCTTCAGATAGTCGAATTTCCCTCTCCAGTCTGAACCAACTACCAGTATATCAATATCATATTTAATGATATCATTGACTTTCTGTCCCTGGTATTCCTCAATGATGATCTCATCTGCCAGCTCTGTTCTCCTTACATTCTCGATCCTTTTGATCAGGCTGTCCCTTACATTCAGCTTTCCGCGCTCAATATCGTAGCTCTCACTGGTAACACCAACGATCAGATAATCGCCCAGTGCCCTGGCACGTTTTATAATGTTATAATGGCCCTTATGAAACAGATCAAAAGTGCCGTACGTAATTACTTTCTTCATATACTCCCCTGTGTCCTGTACTTGGTGGTTAACATTGCTACTTTACATTTCTTTTACTATTATTTCACCGTTATTTTTAATTATAACATAGATCAGGCCGTCCGTCATTACTTTGTAAAAAAAATGATATGGTTCTGTAATGATAACAATTCCTCATCTACTTTATTCTCCCGCCCCTGGCAGTGGGCGCTTCAGTGATAGAACGCCATCGGAGTGCTTTTTCTAAATAATAAGAAAAGCCCCGGAAACCTGTGTTTCCAGAGCTTCGTATCACTGATCATCTGCAGGGTACTGTCCGGTTTTCTCTCTTTTCTGGAGATTGCTGTTCTCTGCTTTTCTGGTAGCAGCCTCCAGCTCTTCCATCAGTTCTTCCAGTGTCAGTTCCCTTTCTTCTTCCTTCAGAGGTTCCTCCGATACATCATCCAGATTATCCTCTTCTATATCCATTTCATATCCTGCCACCCGGCTGGATCCTTCATTCTTCTCTGTGGTCTCCTGCGTACCTTCCACTTCAGGGTCTGCACTTCCCACATGATCTTTATCCGGTTCCAGAGTCGCAGCCAGCTCTTCGATAGCCTTTCTGCGCTGTCTCAGAATTTCATATTTATTCTCATCACTGTCATATTCTTCTTCCAGTCCCTCATCCCTGACTGTCTTATCTGTCTTAAACAGGATAAATGCGATTATATTTATCACCCCTGTATACAGCCAGTCCACAGGCAGGCTTCCCAGTACCAGGATAAATACCAGCGATACTCCCAGCAATGCCCACACATTGGTCAGCTGTGGAAGTCTCAGCAGATACAATCCGTTCATAATGATCATGATCGGATAATGGAAAAGATAGATTCCCATGGTATGCCGGCCAATATAAGTCAGCGGTAACTTGATATCCGGCATCAGTGCCAGGAATGTATAGATCACAATAAAAGATACCAGATACATCAGAAGCCTGATCACAATACCTTCCTGATCAGTCAGTCCGCAGAGCTGATATCTGTGATTTGCACGGAAAATAGCAATTCCCATGCCATTGGTGATCATATAATTCGGGATGGCCCAGAGCAGTACTGCGGAGATAGGCACCAGAACCCATTTTCCTTTAAACTTACGTACTGCCGTAATATATTCACTTTTCCAGAGGTAACCTGCCGCAAAAAACGGGAAAAATACCACGATCCTGGAAGCAGACAAAAACGTCGTAAACTCCGGTCTGGTTCCTGCCCACAGTGCAAAAATAATGCTCAGCGGAACAATGAATCGGATCTTGCCCATAGCTTCAATGGTCAGTCTGTATGCAAAAAGCGCCAGCACATACCACATAACTGTTCCTGTAGGTCTGAGTATCTCATAATCTACGGATTTCCCCAGCCATATCTGGGAATAACAGGTAAGTGAATATCCCAGAATATAGGGAATCAGCAGATTCTTCACATTCTTAAGAACATTCTGCGGTTTCTTTGACAAATATCCGGAAATAAAAACAAAGGCAGGCATATGGAAGATCGTGATCCCATACCAGATGTATCGTACCACCATGTCTACCTTCACCAGATTGAATGCAATGATATGATTAAAAACCACAAGAAAAATAAGCAAAACTTTTATATTGTCTATCAGGTAAGAATACGGTACAGCCGCTCTGTCTGCTTTAAATTTCATATTTATATACAGTCCTTCTGAAAAATTTTCACTGTCTGTTTCACAGCTTAGTTAAAATAAGTATAACATATTTTTATGATTTTTGGAATAGAAACTTAATGGAAGTATTTCCAAACTCCATTTACAGCGTAAGAAATAAAGAACAGACTGCTTCTGACCGGATCATATCCTGCATATCTGTAAACCCGGTACGTCATAGACGCTGATTTCAGTTTATTCCTGGATTTTCCCCCTTCACTGAGCCGGTATTTAAGAAGAGGTTTATTGATCCCGGCTGCACTGCCGTACTTTTTCAACACCTTAAGCCAGGTGATATAATCTTCATGACTGTCATCATGCTCCATAGGAAATTCCAGTGCTGCTTCCCTGCGTATCAGCACTGATGAGCAGTTAATACAGTTGTGTTTCAGCAGATCTCTGTAACGGATCTTCTCCCTGACCGGAATATAGCGTCCGGTATCACTGCCATCTGCCTTCATCAGTTCCCGCCCTGTGGAACACATTACAAGGCCTGTCTTTTCAAGGATTCCCAGCTGTTCTTTCAGCTTTCCCCTGTCCCACCAGTCATCTGCATCCAGAAATGCAACATATTCACCGACAGCTTCCTGCACACCCCGGTTTCTGGAACGGGCAGCTCCCATATTTTCTTTGTTCTTAATATATCGAAAGTCCTCTCTGCCCTCATAGGCAGACAGGACTTCCTCTGTACCGTCTGTAGATCCGTCATCTATGACTAGAAGTTCCAGGGAAATCCCCTGCTCATAGACAGATTCTACAGCTCTTTTAATATATTTCTCTCCATTATAAACCGGCATGATTACAGATACCAATGGTCTGTTCATGATCATTCCTCCGTTTTTTCCTCATCAGTCTTTACACTGTTTCCGGAATCCTTCAGTGCATTTACCTGCTTATCATCCACACCCTCGGAAACTTCCTTCTGGAAAAAGATCTTCACAGTCATAAAGATCAGTTTAATATCCAGCAGGAAAGAATAGTTCTCAATATAAAACAGGTCCAGCTTCAGCTTATCATAAGGAGTTGTATTATATTTTCCATAAACCTGTGCATATCCGGTAAGTCCGGCTTTTACTTTCAGGCGGTAATAAAACTCCGGCAGTTCCTTCTCATACTCACGCATGATCGTCTTTCTCTCAGGACGTGGACCTACCAGGGACATATCTCCCTTAAATACATTAAACAGCTGGGGCAGTTCATCCAAATGCAGATTTCTCAGCACTTTTCCCACCGGAGTGATCCTGGAATCATGTTTGGATGCCAGACGGGCACCATTTTTCTCCGAATCCACGCACATACTGCGGAACTTGCAGATCATAAAGGATCTGCCGCCTACAGTCAGACGCTCCTGAAAATAAAATACCGGTCCTCTGTCATATAACTTCACAGCAAGGGCAATGATCAGCATAATCGGAGAAGTGATCACAATACCGATACCTGAGATCACCATATCCATCACTCTCTTCGCAGCTCTCTGATCTATGGATAATCCCATATTTCTGGACATAAGAAGAGGAGTATCGAAAAGATGGATCCTGTCACTTCCCATGAGGATGATATCTGAAATCTTCGGGCTGACATAACAGCGGATAGAATGGGCGAAACAGTACTTCAGATAACGGTTTCTCTCCATAGACGGAAGATCCCAGATGATCACACCGTCATAATTGCGCATAAGTTTATGGATTTCCCTCTCTCCTACACTGGAATGTACCTTGCCGCTGATATCATATTTATCCTTTCTGGAATTCATCTTATGGATCAGATCATCTCCCGGATCACGGTCTCCGTAAATAACCAGCAGCTTTCTGGCACGATATAATTTCGAATAAATATATCTGGAGCCCCATATCCATATAATAATAAGGATCAGCTGCAGACCGGTCATTTCTATCATAGGTCCCGGACTCAGAAACCATCTGTTGATCAGGGTGATCTCAAAATATTCCACCACATTGGTACACAACAGTGCCAGAGTCAGAGAATAAAATACATCCACCCGCTTCAGATATCCCACCTTCAGGCCGCCATAAAGCTTGGCGAACATAGCGAACATCAATCCATAGATTGCGATCAGAACCCAGTTACCTTTTCTCCAGAATGGCTCATCGATCTGACCACGGTAAACCGTATACCACACATAGGCAAATACTGCCATCTGAGCAAGAACCACCAGGCTGGCCAGACAGAATACGATAAATCGTTTATAATCTTCTCTTTTATTCACGTGATACCTCTTATTTCTGAAATTCTTTTCTTATTATATATTTCTAATATTTCTGACTTCCCCATTATAGCCCAAGATATATGGTACGTCCACCCGTTTTCGTTAAATTTGTTTATAATGCTGAGAGTCACACTCTGGTTTTTTTTGCGATGTTTTGTATATAATGCATAATTTTTTGACAGTTTTTATCTGTTTCTAGCGAAAATTTTACATATTTTTTTTACAAACCTATGGAAATCCCCCCAAAAAAATTGTATAATATTCGTAAGTAAATGAAAGCGAGGGTTCACTATTATGAAACAAAATAGTATGTTGGCTATGATCCTGGCCGGCGGTCGTGGCAGCCGTCTTCATGATCTTACCAATAAAGTGGCAAAGCCAGCCGTTTCATACGGCGGTAAATATCGTATTGTAGACTTTCCTTTAAGTAACTGTGCCAACAGCGGCGTTGATGTTGTAGGTGTACTTACACAGTATGAATCCATCCAGCTGAACAGTTATGTTGCAGCCGGCGGCCGCTGGGGTCTTGATGCCAAAGACAGTGGTGTTTACGTTCTTCCTCCGCGTGAGAAAGCTGATGAGAATCTGAATGTATACCGCGGAACTGCAGATGCAATTTCCCAGAATATCGACTTTATCGACAAATTTGATCCGGAATATGTTCTCGTTCTTTCCGGTGACCATATTTACAAGATGAACTATGACGAGATGCTTGCAGCTCATAAGAAAGCGAATGCCGATGCAACGATCGCAGTTATCGAAGTTCCACTGAAAGAAGCAAGCCGTTTCGGTATCATGAACACTGATGAATCCGGACGTATTGTAGAATTCGAAGAGAAACCGGAACATCCTAAGAGCAATCTTGCATCCATGGGTATCTATATCTTCACATGGAAACTTCTCCGCAAGATGCTGATGGCTGATATCAAGAATCCTGATTCCAACCATGACTTTGGTAAAGATATCATCCCTACTATGCTTAACGATAATAAGACTCTTTATGCATATAAATTCAAGGGCTACTGGAAAGATGTTGGTACAATTGATTCTCTCTGGGAAGCAAACATGGATCTGTTAAGCTCCAAGAACGAACTGGATCTGGGCGACCCATCCTGGAAGATCTATACAGAAGACGTTACTGCTCTTCCACAGTATATCAGTGCAGAAGCAGACGTTAAAGATGCATATATCACACAGGGTTGTGTTGTTCAGGGTGAAGTGAAACATTCCGTACTCTTTACAGGTGTTAAGATTGGTGCTGGCGCTATCGTTATCGACAGTGTTCTGATGCCAGGTGCTATCGTAGAAGAAGGCGCTGTAGTTCAGCGTGCACTGGTAGCCGACGGTATCCGTATCGGTAAAGGTACCATTGTAGGTGATCCGAAGAGCGAGCACATCGAACTTGTGGCGAAACGTGTAAAGGGGGCAGAATAATATGTATAAGGCATTTGGTATCGTAAACTCCTCCGGGAGAAACATTTATGTAGATGGTATGCAGGATTATCGCCCGATTGGCGCGTTTTCCTTCCTTGGAAGATACAGAGTCATCGACTTCCCTATCTCCAACATGACTAACAGTAATATTGACCGTATCCAGGTTTATATCAACAATAAACCTCGTTCTATTGTAGAGCACGTTGGAACAGGACGTCATTACAACATTAACTCCAAGAGTGGCAAACTTCAGCTTCTCTTCTCAGAGCATAATAATGACAATGATATCTACAACACAGATATCTCCTGCTACATGGACAATATGGAATCCCTGAGCAGAATGCAGCAGCCATATGTTGTCATTGCTCCAAGCTACATGGTTTACTCCATTGATTTTGATCAGTTTATACATACACATATTGACTCCAGTGCAGATGTTACCCTGCTTTATCATTCTGTTGATAATGCCAAGGAAGCATATCTGACCTGTAATGTTCTGGAACTGAACCGCCAGAAAGGTGTAGAAGCCATCGGTGCTAACCATGGTAATAAGAAGAACCAGAATATCTATATGGATACCTGCGTCATGAAGACAGAGCTCTTCATCAGCCTGGTAAAAGAAGCTAAGAAGCTTTCCTCCATGTACACTCTGACAGATATCCTGAACGACAAATGTGAAACTCTGGATATCCGTGGCGTTGCACATAAAGGATACTTTGCAAGCATCACAGATTTCCCAAGCTACTATGCAGCAAACATGAATCTGCTTGACTACAAAGCAGCTCAGGAACTGTTCCATGAGAACTGGCCGATCTATACACGTACCAACGACTCTTGCCCGACTCAGTATTTCAGCACAGCAGAAGTTAAGAATTCCGTAATCTCCAATGGCTGCCAGATTGAAGGTACTGTTGAGAATTCCGTAATCGGACGTGGATGTATCATTAAGAAAGGTGCTGTTGTCAGAAATAGTGTTGTACTCGCTGAAGTTACAATCGGTGAAGATGTTCACGTAGAGAATGAAGTCGTTGACAAATGGGCACGACTCATCCGTAAGAAAGAAATCGTATCTCCGGCTGACCAGCCTGGTTATATCAAGAGAAATGATACTCTGTAATTGGTGATTAAGTAATAAAATGAGTCCTTGGAAGTGGCAACTTCCAGGGGCTTTTTCAGGTTCCAATTTGTTCTAAGATATGACACACTTATTCTGTTGTCACATCCTACACCGACAACAGGAGGGAGATGTTTTCCTGGAATTCCTAATTCATATACTCATATCAGATCTTGTTCCTTTTATGATTTCTGTTCTGGCAGGCATCCTTAGTAATTACATATATAATAAGCTGACAGAACATAAACGTGACAATAAGGAATAAGCGGAACATCAACCGTAAATTGAGTGAACCCCCGGAAGAGGCAACTTCTGGGGGTTCTTTGTTTTTGTTTACTTGAAATTCTTAATTCAACTTTTACCCGATACAACTATAACATTTGCTATTCTGAAAAACAATACGCCTAATTTTTCAAGTCAGATAACATTTTACTTTCTCCAAATTTGTAAGATTTCACAAATTCTTCACACTTTTTCCCTTGCATTTCATTCCTTGCGTGTTATAATACAGCTGTAACAAAGATAAAGAACAAGCAAACAACTGAATACTTAAAAATACTTAACACCACCTGGAGCACATATGATTGCTCTTAGATCAAGATAGTGTCAAGCGTGTCACCTCAGCTGTAAAAATGGAGGAAAAGTCAAATGAATACTTTAAAAGCTGAAAAAAGAACAATGGACACAAAGGCCAAAAGATTAAGAAGAGAAGGCTACGTTACAGGTAACGTATTCGGAAAAGAAATGGAAGGTTCCATTCCTCTTAAAATGGAGAAATCCGATGTAGAGAAACTTCTCAAAACAAGCAACAAAGGAAGCCAGATCATGCTGGACGTAGACGGTCAGTCTTATGATGTACTGATCAAGGAGATCCAGTTCAATCCGTTAAAAGGACAGGTGGATGAAATAGATTTCCAGGCACTGGTAAGCAACGAGAAAGTACACTCCGTAGCAGAGATCGTACTTGTAAACCATGACAAACTGGAAGCCGGTGTATTGCAGCAGCATCTGGAAGAAATCTCCTTCCGTGCTCTCCCATCAGCACTGGTAGACAAAGTTATGGTAGATGTCGGTGACATGAAAGTCGGCGATGTGATCAAAGTCAAAGACCTCGCCATCGCCCAGGATAAAGACGTAGACTTAAAGACAGACCTCGAAGCTGCAGTTGTATCCGTAGCCGCCGTTCACGTAGACCCGGCTCTGGAAGCTGAAGAAGAGGCTGCTGAAGAAGAAACTAAATAACATAATATATTACTGTTCACTTCGTGCCCAGCAACATGCTTCGCGATGCACAGAATTTATGCTAATCGCATAAATTCTGTGCGGTATGTCTCAGGTTTTCTGTGACTTTCGCTCACAAAAACACCTCGCAGGATATTACCAGTGAATAGTGACTACAATATCTCTTTTAACACTAATTCAGGTACGCTTAAGCGTACCTGAATTTTTTTATCAGAAAATTGACCTTTCCAGCCATCTACGCTATCATAATAGTATCACACTTTTTAAGGAGGAAATTCCAATGAAAAAATTCATGGAAGAATTCAAAGCATTTGCCCTGCGTGGCAATGTCATGGACATGGCAGTCGGTGTCATTATCGGAGGTGCTTTTTCCGGAATCGTAACCTCTTTGACCGACAACTTTATTAAACCAATTCTTAACGTACTAACAGGAGGCGCTACATACACACTCCAGGATGTATCCGGATTCGCATCCTCATTCATCTCATCTGTAGTAAACTTCCTCATCATGGCATTCATTCTCTTCTGCCTGCTCAAAGCAGTAAACAAAGTCACCTCCCTCGGTGCCAAGAAAGAAGAACCAGCCGCTCCGACCACTAAGAAATGTCCATTCTGTATGAGCGAAATCGACATCAAAGCAACACGCTGTCCACACTGCACTTCTGAATTACCAGAAGAATAATTTTACAACCAAGGGGTGTCCAGAGGGGACGCGGCTTTGCGTCCCCTCTGGGGTTTTCTTTTACTCAGAAACTCAATACTCTGGGATATTCCATTTTTTAATAACGGTATCCGTTTATACCTGTACCCTATTCTTTCTCTTCCTCCTGCTCCAGCAGCCTGAACGACAGTTCCAGATAAAAAATCTCCTCCGGATCATCCAGGTCAGACTGCAGAATTTCCTTAATCCTGTCCAGCCTGTACAGAAAAGTGCTTCGATGAATAAACAGTTCCCTCGCCGCCTGGGTCGCACTCAGATGTTCTTCCAGATACGCCCTCAGCGTCTCCATATACTGTGTCTCATTCTCTTCATCATGTTTCTTCAGTTCCAACAAACCTTCATGGCAGATCATTGACCCCGGCAATCTTCTGGTAGACTGCTCCAGAATATACGTCAATGCCACCTGACTGAAATAATGGATCCACAGATAAGGCTTCTTACGGCTTCCTACATCCAGCGCCGTCTTCGCCTGCACATACTGTCGCCGCAGGTTCATATGTCCCTCCATTACCCTGCTGTATCCAGCTTTCAGATAAGTATCACGGATAAAATAAATCAGCTTGCCTGCCACTTCCTCCTGATTCATTCCAAGTCTGGTCATGTCAAAAAATACCACAATCTCATCCTGATAAAGAAAACTCACCGAATCCTCCAATTTCTTCTTGATATACCGACAGATTGCCCTCGTAGAAAGATTCTGCTGATTTAGATAAGTGATTTGCAAAATCAAACACATATACTCATGATTTCCACTCCATCCCAGTTCACTGAGTTCTCTGCTCACCTGCAGATAATCCGCAGTCCTGTCCGACAGAACCCTGACAAAAATCTGCTCCATATCCCTGTCCGGATCTTCTTCCTCCGCCTCATGCGTAAGCAGATACTCCAGTTTCTCCACCAGAATATCCAGCACACAGATAACTCCCGGCGTGATCTCCGTCCTGCACTCTGTCAGAACTAACCTGTGGGTTGCCTTCTCATCCACAAACAGATTTCTGTTCATCGAACGACATCCACTAATATAGGTCGGAAACATCACATACTCATGAGTATCTGCCATATCACGGTAGGTCTCATTCTGCAAAAGCGCATTTACATACTCCATATTCAATCCGTCGTCTGTATACAGCCGCGCTCTCAGTGGCAGATACTCACTTCCCGCTTCTGCCACAAAAGTAAAATCCAATCCCATTACAGTTAAAGGATTCTGCAGAAATTCCGATGTCACCCGCAGAATCCAATCCATTCCAGCATGCTCTAACATCAGATCATGAATTTTCCGCTCCCATTCATCAGCCCCATCAAAAATCTCCTGCACATCATTCATAAATTCTGCGATTTCTTCCAGATCCTCAAGGTCTATACAAACAAAAGCACCTTTAAAATTATCTGCCTCATCTTCAAATCCTGCTGTCCCTTTCTTCCTGCAGAAAATCCAGAAAATATCCTCAGTCTTTGAACCCACAGCTTCCCACTCTTCTGCATCATATCCCTGAATCACATATACATGTCCTGTCCGAAATCCATCTTCTGATTTCTTTCCCTGCTTATTTATCCCACAACATAAAAAAGGGCGCAGATATCCGTCTGAACCAGATAAATTTCCCTTTTCCAGAATTTCGTATTTCTCTTTTATCTTTTCATATAAATAAACTGATGACAGCCGCAATCTCCTGTCCTCCTGTCACACAATAAACGTCTTTGCAACTTCCACAGCCTCAATACAATTCTCCGTATAAGCATCCGCTCCCATATTCTTTGCCAGCTGTTCAGTCACTGCACCACCGCCAACCATAATCTTAAATTTATGCTTACCGCTGTTTCGTTTCAGAGATTTCACCACCTGCTCCATCTCCGGGATAGAAGTGCTCAAAAGAGAAGAAATGCACACGATCGACACATCCGGATTCTGCTTCACAGCACGCAGAAACTGTTTCTCCGAAATATCCACCCCAAGATCGATCACCTTAAATCCTGCACTGCGAAACATAATCGCAACCAGATTCTTACCAACATCATGGAGATCTCCCTCCACAGTTCCCAGGATCACAGTCCCGATATTCCGTCTGCTGAACTGCGCATCCTGCTCTTCCAACAGTTCAAACCCCTTACGCACACTTCTCGCTGCAGCCAGAATCTTAATAATATCCGCCCCATTCATCTTATAATTCTCGCCCACAGTTCTCATAGCAGGAGTCATCGCCTCCTCCACGATCCTCGCAGAAGAAATATGCTGCTTCAGTGCCTCTCTCACCAGTTTCTCCGTATCCCCCGGATGCCCCTCTTCAATTGTTTTCTGTAACTGTTCAAGTACTGTCATATATCAAGCCCGCCCTTAACCATTCTGCTGAAAAAATCCTCCGCCTTACGGCGAAGGATTTTTATATCCATTCACACTCATATGCGCTATAACAACTGCGCTTTCAATACATATATTTTATCATAGCCTGAAGTTATTTACAATGTAAAAGCACTTTCATTTTCACTCCAACAGATAACAGCTCGTATAAGCAATCGTACAATCTCCATAATAATATTGCAGCCCATTCGCCTGACAGACCTGCGTCACCAACATCCCATAAGCTTCCATCGAAGAAAAAGCCTGCTTCGGAAAACGACACGGCGCATCCGGATAGGTACAGACTTTGCACTTCGTACAGCACCCTGCTCCAATTGCCAGCATATCAGGATAAAGCTCCCTCAGCTTCTTCTCAAACTCTACAAAATACTCCTTATGCCTGGCTTCCGTTTCCATCATACCTTCTCCATCAAGAGCGTCCTCCAGTTCTCCCACAGTCTGAACAATAATTCCATATTTATAACGCCGTACTTTTGCCTCACATTCTTCAAGTGTGCCACATCCTGGAGGACAGCTCCAGCACTTATTATATTTATGACAGGTATCTGACGCACACATCTGACGCACCTCCGGTTTCAGTTCAATCGTATCACAATCCAGCGGCGCCACATGTGAAAAGCCCTGTTCCATTCCCATCTGTTCTAATTTCTTTATATCCATAACCTCAACTCCTTACCTCAAATCCCAGCTCATCAATAAAATAATCCTGAAAATCACCCGAAGCAGCCAGCTCCACGAAATCAATCTTTCTCACCAGCTCATCCATTTCCAGCATTTCCTTCTCATTCACAAGCGCAATCTTCGCGCCCTCACCGGCAGTATTTCCCACAGGCTTTACTTTCCTCACAAGTGCTGCTGGAAATAATCCAATCTTCCCTGCACTGACCGGATCCATATAATTGCCAAAAGCCCCTGCAATATATACCGAACTGATTTCATCTTCTGTAATCCCAAGCCGCTCCATAAGCATCTGGATCCCGGCTGCGATCGCAGCCTTTGCAAGCTGAACCTCTCCAATATCCTTCTGTGTCAGATAAACCCCTCTCTCATTGCCAGCCAGCTCCGGTGATACCAGCATAAACACACTCTGATTCTTCTGTCCACTGCTCAACGCTCCATTCTCATCCAGCATTCCCGCATCCAGAAGCCCTGCCACCAGATCGATCAATCCTGAACCACACAAACCAACCGCCGGTTTATTCCCCACAGTCGTATAACTCCATTTCCCATCCCTAAACTTCACATGATCCACAGCTCCCGCCGCGCCACGCATTCCGCACTCGATCTTGGCCCCTTCAAAAGCAGGCCCCGCTGCCGTAGAACAAGTCACCAGACGCTCCCTGTTCCCCAGAACCATCTCCCCATTCGTTCCAATGTCGATCATCAGTGAAATCTCCTCCTGCAGATCCTGCCTCAACGCCAGCAGACATCCACAGGTATCCGCTCCTACATAGCCGGCAATATCCGGCAACATGATCAATTCCGCCTTCTTCTGCACAGCCAACCCATAATCCTCCGCATTCAAAACCAGCCTCTCACTCACAGCCGGCGTATAAGGCGCATGCACCAGCGAAGCCGGAGAAATCCCCAGAAACAGATGATGCATACAGGTATTTCCCACAATACACACCTGAAAAATATCCCTCCTGTCAATCCCTGCATTCTCTGCCAGCACGCCCAGCATCTCATTAACCGCTTCCCGTATGCACTGACTTAACGCCTCCGTTCCATGCTCCAACGCATAATTTGCCCTCATGATCACATCCGCACCATACTGCGCCTGGGGATTCATCCGGCTCTCCACCGCCAGAGTCCTGCCATCCTCACCATCAAGCAAATACCCCGCAATCGTAGTCGTCCCAATATCAAACGCCACCAGACACCTCCGACCAGCTTCCTTCCTAAACTCCAGGATCCGCCTTCTACTATAAACCACATACCACTCATCAGAATCTCTCCGCATTCCATACAGTTCCCCTGCCAACTTCAGATTCACTTCCATACTCTCCGGACTAATATCACTATCTTTCTCCCCCAATATATCCAGAAGCCGCTCCCAATCCGACCGCCTCTCCCCTACATTCGCTTTCTCCAGTTCAACCTGAACCATCCGCAATCCCGGCCCAAACACAACCTCCCGGTTAAACCCATCCGTCAATATCTTCTCATTACCAGCCCTGTCCAACGTCTCCACTGCACAAATTTCACCCACACCAATCCGCACCTGACACGCCTTAACCACTTCCCCATCAATCTTAACCAGACACTTTCCACATTTACCAAGCCCACCACAAGGCGCATCCGGTCTCAACCCTGCCCTGATCTCAGCCTCCAGCACCGAAGTTCCATCTTCCACCTCTATCTCAATATCCTCACGCACAAACTTCACCCAAGCCATATAAAAAACCTCCCACACTTGCCCAATAATCAACCTTTTCACACATCTATTATTTTATGTCCAATAACTTCCCCACATCTCATTCACCCACTCGCGAAACCAACACCCATTATTATACCACCCCATAAAGCGAAAGGACCACCCCACGCACCCGCAGAGCAGTCCCCTCCCTTTATGTTTTCATGTTATCCTTATACCATAAAAGAATAATCCAGCTTAAGCCGCCGCCAGCTTCTTAGCCAACGAAGCCGCACTAGCCGCATCATCAGAATACCCATCAGCCCCAATCTCCTCAGCAAACGCCTCAGTAATCGGTGCCCCACCAACCATAACCTTAATATTACCTCTGAAATCAGCCGCATTCAACGCCTCAACAGTCTCCTTCAAAGACGGCATAGTAGTCGTCAGCAAAGCAGAAAGAGCAATAATCTTAACATCCGGATTCTCTTTATAGCACTCAATAATCTTAGCCGCCGGAACATCAACCCCAAGATCAATTACTTCAAACCCGGCACTCTCTATCATCATAGCCACCAGATTCTTACCAATATCATGAAGATCACCGGAAACAGTCGCAATAATAACTTTACCCAGCGCACCAGTAGAACCAGTTGCCAAATGAGGTTTCAGAACCTCAACTCCCTTCTTCATAGCACGCGCTGCAACCAGCATCTCCGGAACAAAAATCTCACCATTTTTAAATTTCTCACCAACTACGGACATTGCACTGATCATACCATCATTCAGAATCGCAACCGGATCATCACCCTCATCAATGGCTTCCTGTACAGCCGGTCCTACTAATTTCGCTTTCCCTTTTTCTACTAATTCAGCAACTTCATTTATCTTAGACATAATCAAATCCTCCTTATTATTTCTTCTTTGCAGTTCCAATCAGTCCTTCTCTGTAAGCCCCGATATATTCCATACAATAATCATCCAGACCAAGCAGCGCCTCTGTCGCATAAACCAGTCCAAGCATATCCTTATTAGTCGGATCCATAATTCCACTGTCCAGTCCGGCATTCATTGCCAGTACCAGGAAACCATAATTGATCAGCTTACGCACCGGCAGATTAAAGGAAATATTACTGATCGCGGCTGTGATATGAATCGACGGATACTGCTCACGAACACTTGTAATTGTCTCAATATTAGTAGCAATACCATCCTCAGAAGTACAAAGCATCTCAACCAGCGGATCAATATGAATTCTGTTCGGAGCAATTCCATACTCCTTCGCTTTCGCCATGATCTTGTCAAAAACTTTCAGACGGTCTGCCGCACATTTCGGAATACCAGTATTGTCACTCAGCAGCGCAATCACCTGCCATCCTTCATTTCCCGGCTCTGCCATGATCGGGAAAATCGTATCAATCTTATGTCCCTCTCCTGATACAGAGTTAAAAATTCCAGGCTTCTTACAGAATTTATACGCCTGTGCCAGAACATCCGGGCTCGGGCTGTCAATAGAAATTGGAAGATCTGTAACCTCCTGAATACAGTCGATCATCCATTTCAGAGTTTCCACTTCCTCTGCTTCCGGAACAGAAGCACAACAATCAATATAAGTAGCCCCACTATCTGCCTGAAGCTTCGCCCTCGCTTTAATAAAATCAGAATCTCTCTTCGCGATCGCTTCTGCAACAACCGGAATAGAACCATTAATTTTTTCCCCAATAATAATCATCTTTTAAACACCTCCATAGCATCATCCTCTGTCACCCCCAAAATCTCATCTACGCGTCAGGCAGATATTCGCATTCCGCTCTGCCATCCTCTCCCAAACTTCCGATTTGTCACTGGCAAATACAAAAAATCAGAACATGATCTGCCACGGAAGTCTCGTAGATTCAGATGCCTTAATACCAAATTTCTCTTCATTCAGCTTGTCAATGGAATCACAGAGAGATTTGTAAACTCCCGGATAAACAGAACCAGGACCACCCTGAGCGATACAAGGAATAAAGTATTTATTTCCACAATCTTCACAGACACGACGTACAACTGCCTCGCAGTTCTCATCTGTCCATCCCTCGAAGTCAACTGCACGGTTCTCAATACCACCCATGAAGCTGATCTTTCCACCATACTTCTTGATCAGTTCCGGAAGATTATTGGTTTCCATACATCCCTGCCATACATCGATTCCCATCTCGATCATAGACGGAACCAATGTCGCAGCATAACTGTCAGAATGATGGATAACCAGTTCAACACCATGGCTGTGATAATATCCGTAGATCTCTTTATACGGCTCAAGTAAAAATTCATCAAACATTGCCGGACTCATAAATGTACTGTCCAGTCCGCCCCAGTCATCATGATGGAAAATTGCATCAGGATGAAGATTAGAACAGATTCCTTCTGCCAGTTCCAGCTCCCACTCTGTCAGATATTTGATCAGGTCATGCATCTCATCCGGATTTGTAATGTAATAAACCAGCGCATTGCTGATCTCGCACAGATGATGAGTCTGCTCAAATATTCCCGGTGCAACGAAAGCTGCCTTAAATGCCTGCTCTCCATCAACTGCATCATACTGAGCTTTCACCATATCCCACTGATCCTGGGTAAATTTCAGAGACGGTGCATGTACATAATCTTTCCAGTCTTCAATATCTTTTACTACGATCTTATCCGGAGTATGTACAGGGAAAGAACCTGGAACCCCTTTCGGGAAAGTATTGGTTACGCCCCATGCATTTACCACATTTTCCTGTCCCGGCTGGAGCAGCGGGTTTGCATACATAAACGGATGAAAAAGAAGCTGCACTGCTTCATACTGATTGACAAATCTGTCAGGATTACCGCCCTTTATAACTTCCAGCATATTCTGTTTTGGTGTTAACATATGATCTACCTCCTCATATAGTTTGGGAAACACCCCCATGTTTCCATATTTATTTAGTTAAATTGTCGTTCTTTATCCCGTTTTTGATGATTCTATTGTAGCATTTGTATATATCGAAAGCCATAATTAGATATGCGGATTTTCTCCATACATATCCATACAATTTGTATGAACTATTTTTATATCATCTTAAATCCGTCAAATCAGAAAAGGTTATACTTGTAACCATCACCCGGAGACGTTATAATTTTAAATACAAAAACTCTATATCTATCAATTATAATTATGATATCCGGGTCAAAGGTTCAAAAGCCGTCCGTGCCTGCACCATAAAACTTTTTTTGAACCAGGGTCCCGCCAGACATGAGGTGAACATTATGTACTTAAAACGCGCTTTACTTCCTCTTATTTCCGTCTGCTTCCTTCTCTCATCTGTATGCTCCGCATCTGAAGGTGAGGGAATGCTTTCTCCTTCCTCGGAATCTACAGACAGCGTCTTCGGAAGTTCCTCTTCCGCAGAACCTGTAACCGATGAGAAGCTTCAGTCCCTGTTAGATCAGCTCCAGGTGAAACTGCCCACAGGCAATGGAAACTGGTCCCTGTACATCTGTGATCTTTTTAATGAATCCGAGGGCGGATTGAACACAGATTCCATGCAGGCAGCCAGCCTGATCAAGCTCTACATTATGGGAGCAGTTTACGAGAATTATGACTCCGTGATCCGGCAGTATAGCAAAGAATCTGTAGACTCCAGCCTTTATTCCATGATCACCGTCAGTGACAACGATGCAGCCAACACATTAGTCAGTTATCTGGGCGGTGGTAATTCCACAGCCGGAATGCAGGCTGTAAACAGTTTCTGCCAGGCCCACGATTATACGAAAACAAGTATGGGGCGCCTGCTTCTGGCAGATAATACACAGGGAGACAACTATACATCCACAGATGACTGTGCACATTTTCTCCAGGAGATCTATGAGGAAGAAGATTCGGATTACCCACATGCTTCTGATATGTACACCCTGCTGAAAGCCCAGACCAGAAGAAACAAGATTCCAGCCCAGCTTCCCCAGGATGTAAAAACAGCCAACAAAACAGGCGAACTTTCCAATGTAGAAAATGACGCCGGGATCATCTATGATTCCGAGAATGACCTGGTGATCGTATTCATGTCCCAGAATCTCTCAGACACCTCTGCTGCACAGAATACCATTGCTTCACTCAGCAGAGAAATTTACGATTACTACAACTGATTCCGTTAACAGCACGAATTATTAAAAAAGGAGGATTCCTATGATGAAAGAGAAAAGAAAAGTTTTAACACTATTGGCTGCAGCTGCCCTGGCAGTCTCTGTTCCCGGAAATTCCGCTGATGTTCAGGCATCATCCAACACCTTTCGCGTAAACGTAGCCACCGGATATCTGGCACTGAGAAATGATACCTCTTTCGATACCAGCAATGAGATCGGAGAACTTTACACCGGCGATCTGGTAGAAGTAGCAGATTACACCGGAGCTACCGGATACTGGTATGTTTACTCTCCGAAATATGACAGATACGGCTATGTCAATAACGATTACCTGGACGCTGTAGTATCCTCTTCCCCCAGTTATTCCAATTCCAACTGGACCGTAAGCGTGGACAAAGGATATCTGGCCCTCCGCAGCGCGAAAGCCTTCGATTCCTCCAACGAGATCGGCCAGCTTTACTCCGGCGATACAGTATGTGTTTCTGACAGCAGCGATCCCTCTTACTGGTATGTATATTCTCCCAAGCTGAATTCCTACGGATATGTTAATAAAGACTATCTCTACGGCGGCAGTTCCGGAAGCAGCACAGGATATTTCGGCGAGACACGAACCGTCCATGTGGACAAAGGATATCTGGCTCTTCGCAGTATGAAGGCATATGATTCCTCCAACGAACTGGGGGAACTTTACACCGGTGACACAGTCCAGTTAATGGATACCAGCGATTCCCAGTACTGGTATGTCTACTCTCCGAAATATGATCTGAACGGTTTTGTAAATAAAGATTACCTCACAGGTGGAACAGCCTATGCCACCAAAACTGTCCACGTAAGCAAAGGATATCTTGCTTTGCGCAACGCCAAGGCATATGATACCTCCAATGAGATCGGTCAGTTGAACACCGGCGACACAGTCCAGCTGATCGATTCTAATGACTCCCAGTACTGGTACGTGTATTCCCCACGGCTTATGAATTACGGATATGTAAATAAAGACTATCTGTATTAAATTTCATCCTTTTGCCCACGAAAAATTTTAAAGAAAGAGTTCATAAATTATGCCAAAAAGACAGGTAAACCATACCATACGTAAACATTTCAACGAAATCATTTATAATATTTCACGTTACACGGAAATCGTCCTTTCCATTATCATTCTGGTGGTGATCGCTCTGTCCGGCATCCGCCTGATCATGGAAGTGGCAGCCACCTCTGTGCCGACTATGGATACGGAATTTTTCACCAGTTTCCTTTCCCAGGCACTATCTCTGGTAGTAGGCGTAGAGTTTGTAAAAATGCTCTGCCAGCATTCCGCCCAGACAGTTGTAGAGGTACTGATGTTCGCCACTGCCCGTCAGATGGTGGTGGAACATCTCGGACCCAGTGAAACGCTCCTGGGTGTGATCAGCATCGCAGTCCTTTTCGCCATCCGAAAATATCTCATGACGGATAATGACGATATGAATTCACGGAGGCACAAAGACGAATAATTTTCTGATATGTTGTTATAACAATGTATTTTTCGAACTGTATATGGTATATTTTTTCAGAAAAGGACTATTACATTATGATTCAGGATATTGCGCCACATACTTATCACAACGAATACAGACCGTCCCAGCCGGACAAAGACAGCTTCATTCTGGTCTATGAGAAAGGAAGCATCCTTCTTCCACGGCAGGAACGTGAAGAAGCCATCTCTTTTCCCCGTTTTCAGGAATTAGAAGGCAAAACAGAAAATCTCTACAGTAATTATATCTACCTGTTTTCCGTTGACGACCAGCGTTTCTATCTGATCCCCCATCTGGACGCTTCCCTGCTTCCGGATTATGGATTTCAGGATGTCCGTGTGCTGCGCACTGCACACCCCCAGCACCTGGCATTCGCAGGAATTACAGGCCATCAGCTTTACCAATGGTACAATAAGCGCCAGTTCTGCGGCTGCTGCGGCAAACCTATGATCCACAGCCAGAAAGAGCGTATGATGGAATGCCCCTCCTGCGGAAATCACGAATACCCGGTTCTGTGTCCTGCAGTTATCGTAGGAATTACCAACGGCGATAAGATCATCCTGTCCAAATACGAAGGCCGCAGATTCAAACGCTACGCCCTGATCGCAGGCTTTGCAGAGATCGGCGAAACCATTGAGGAAACAGTCCACAGAGAAGTTATGGAGGAAGTGGGACTGAAGGTCAAGAATCTCCGCTACTATAAAAGCCAGCCATGGTCTTTCAGTGGTTCCCTTCTTTTCGGATTCTTTTGCGACGTAGACGGCGATGATACTCTCACTGTCGATCACGAAGAACTCTCCATGGCCCAGTGGGTAGAACGGAACAAAATCCCCGATCAGGGCAACAACATCAGCCTGACCAAAGAAATGATGATGCTCTTCCGCGCTGGAAAAGAGCCCAGATAAACACAAACAGGCTGTATGTTTCCACACATACAGCCTGTTGCTATTATAATCTTTTTACAGTCACTTCGGACAAAATCTTCTTACATATTCAGATTTGAAATCTCCCTTATTCGGAGAAAGAGCATTGGCAGATACTACTGCCACTGCGAACTTCAATGCTTCCTGCGGCGTATAATTTCTTTCCAGTGCAACAGCCAGTCCTCCTGCCATGGAATCACCGCAGCCGGACTTCTGGGAAACATCTGCAATTTCTTTTACTGACATTCCCTTTTGCGCAAGAGATTTCCTCAGTCATAAACAATACCTCCAATTTTTGGATTTAAAAGCATCGATTTCTGAAATGTAATTCAGATTAGAATAATTAGGCAGCACTCCCATTACCGAATCCGCGACCTCTATAGGTTTTGCTACATTCCTGTTCGAATTCTTTCAGTTTGCGTCTGGCTTCAGGTGTGAGGTTGGTTGGTACCTGAATCTGTACGGTTGCATATTCATCGCCGTGGACAGACGGATTATTCATCGCTACGATACCTTTTCCTCTTAAACGGATCTTAGTTCCCGACTGTGTACCCGGTTTAATATTGCAGAGAACATCACCGTAGATGGTATGAACTTTCGCTTCACCGCCAAATACAGCAGTTGTAAATGGAATATTTACAGTTGTATAAACATCTCTGCCTTCCCGTCTGTATCCAGGTTTATCCTGAACATTTACTTTCAGAAGCAAATCACCGGCCTCACATCCGCCCACTCCCGGATATCCTTTTCCTTTAAGTCTGATAGACTTACCGGATTCAATACCTGCCGGAATATTGACTTCATAATTCTGGACACCACCGTTGCTGCTCTGCAGGCGAATAACCTTCTTACCGCCAAAAGCAGCTTCATCAAAGCTGACAGTAACCTCCGCATGAAGATCCTCACCTTTACTGCTGTAAGAACCGCTAAAGCCATGACTGCGGAAATCACTTCCACCTGTACTAAAGCCACTGCCGAAGCCGCCAGTTCCATTGCTTCCGAATCCACCAAAACCACTTCCGTGAAATCCACTGCCACCGAAGCCGCTGCTTCCAAAGCCACCGGATGATTTACTCTTCTTAAATCCACCACCAAAAATGTTCTTCAGGATATCATCCATATCTTCGCCATTTTCAAAATGATATTCATGATAACCATTGCCATCACTGTACGAGCCATGGAAACCGCCGCCAAAAGGATTGCCCTGTGTTCCGCCAAATCCACTGCCAAACGGGCTGCCCTGTGCGTTTCCATAATTACCGGCGCCTTCTTCAAAAGCAGCGTGGCCGAACTGGTCATATAGTTTACGCTTCTTCTCATCACTCAGAACATCATAGGCTTCATTTACTTCCTTAAAATGCTCTGCTGCCGAAGCGTTTCCCTCATTGCTGTCCGGATGATATTTCTTTGCCAGTTTTCTGTATGCTTTCTTAATCGTTGCTGCATCCGCGTTTTTGTTCACGCCCAGAACTTCATAATAGTCTCTTTTCAATATCATCACCTTCCCTCATAAACACATTCTAATGCAATCATTCCACACTTCATATTTCTGCAATCCTCATTATGCAAACAACGGGAAGCCAAAAGATTTGACCTCCCGTTGCTGTAACTTAACATCTATTATCCTTCAATGGAGATGCTGTGCTTCTGTTCCACTGCTGGCTTTGCTTCTTTCTTCGGAACAAATAATGTCAGGATACCATGTTTGAATTCTGCTTTGATGTCGTCCTGATGTACTTCCTTACCTACATAAAAGCTACGACTGCAGGCACCTGCATAACGTTCTCTGCGGATATAACGTCCTGTTTCTTTCTCTTGCTCATCTTTATCCAGACCTTTCTCTGCACTGATGGTCAGATAACCATTTTCCAGTGCTGCGTGGACTTCATCTTTCTTAAATCCAGGAAGATCAACGATCAGTTCATATCCATTGCTCATTTCCTTGATATCGGTTTTCATTACATGATTTGCTTTATGTCCATAAAGCTTCTTCTCTGCATCCTTCATTGCTCTGTCATCATAATAGAATGGGAAATCTCCAAAAAAGTCATCAAATAAATTTTCTCCAAAAATACTAGGCATTAACATAAGTCATATCTCCTTTTCTAATATATTTTATATATGTCAAATCTGTTCGCCAGATTTACTTTCCAAATCTATCTCTACAGGTTTTTTCAACCTTTTATCTTCAATCTTTTAGTGTAAACTTTTGTTTTTTATATCTGTTTTTAATCTCTGGCTGACCCTTAACGGGTCAGTCAGAATATTTATTCATCAGCCTTCAATAGCAATTGTTTTCTTCTGTTCTACTGCTGGTTTTGCTTCTTTCTTTGGTACAAATAATGTGAGGATACCATGTTTGAATTCTGCTTTAATGTCTTCTTTCTCAACTTCTTTGCCTACATAGAAGCTACGGCTGCAGGCACCTGCGTAACGTTCTTTACGGATATAACGTCCTGTCTCTTTCTCCTGCTCATCTTTGTCCAGGCCTTTCTCTGCACTGATAGTCAGATAACCATTCTCCAGATCAGCCTTTACTTCATCTTTGGTAAATCCCGGAAGATCTACAACCAGTTCATAGCCCTTATCAGTTTCCTTGATATCGGTTTTCATTATATGGCTGGCTCTGCGTCCGTAAAGTTTCTTCTCTGTATCTTTCATTGCTCTGTCATCATAATAAAATGGAAAATCTCCAAAAAAGTCATCAAATAAATTTTCTCCAAAAATACTAGGCATCAACATAAGTCATCTCTCCTTTTCTATACCGTCCATCTATATATGATGGACTCTCTGTTATGCATCTTTACCTTGTTTCTTTGGAACTTAGGTTATCAGGAATCTCATAGAACTTATTTCTTTGTTCTCTTTTTGTTCCCCTTCCTTTGTTCTAGCTGTAATATAACACTTATTATTAGCACTGTCAAGAGGTGAGTGCTAATTTTTTTGTGAAAACTTTGTGATTTTGTAAACCCTTTGTGAAGCCTTGATAAATTGCAAAACAGTTTTCGTTTTCTTATGTCGAAAAGAGGTACCGCCTTTTAGCAGTACCCCTTGTTTTCTTTAGTATTAGTTTATTCACTCTGCGCAAAATCATGTACATAGTATAAATCCGGTTTTTATTTTTCTTTCATATAAACGATGCCAGGGGCAAAAGCCTGAAACCACGATGTGCCTGCACAGGAATGGTTTCAAGGCTTATCTGTATTCCCGGATATACGGTTCCTGCACTGAGATAGCTGATTTTTCCAAACAGAGAATAAGTTTCTGAACGGATTCCTACATACATACGCGGTTCATATTTCTTTAAACACCGACACACATCTTACAGATCATCCTGTCAGATCATCGATCTGAGTCCACATAAGCAGAAAACCATGCAGGAGCAGTATAACAATATACAGAATACATTTCTTTTTATCTGCCTCAATTCTTCGATAGGTTCTGGTATAATCAATTACTTTCTTTTCTTTCATAGACCCCTCATTTTGTTATGTTTCGCTACGCAGCTCATAACCGGGAATCTTCCAGAATTTTTACCTCTCCTCCCCGTAAATTACAGCACTGCAGCCCTTCTGTTTTTTGCTCTGATACATTGCCCTGTCAGCCTTTTTGTATAGCTGATCAAAAGAAACCTCTTCATATCCATCATAAAAACACGCACCCAGGCTTATTTCTACGTTCTTCCCCTGCATCTCTACGATATCAATCTGTCGGATGTTTTCAAAAAACCTCTCAAAAAATTTCTCTGCTACACTCTGTTCCAGCATTCCCGGTACAAACATGGCAAACTCATCACCACCGAGGCGCAAAACCACATCACTGTCACGACATGTTTTCTGTAGCTTCTCCGCAACGGCTATGATTACCTTATCTCCTACAGAATGTCCATAAGTGTCATTGATGGATTTAAATTTGTCACAGTCGATCAAACAAAGCAATCCTCCTGTTTTTCTCCTTAAAAATTCAGTAATCTTTTTTTCTCCGCTTCCACGATTACATAATCCTGTCATAAGATCTGTCCGCGCCAGATAAATCAGTCTGTTCTCACGCTTTTTTTCTTCTTCTATACACTCAATACAGAAAAGTACATGCAAAAGTCTTCCATTTTCATCGTAATCTACAGGAATAAATCTGCTTCGGCACCAACCTAATATTTTATCTGTAAATTCATGTGTTATGCTGTTTTCCCCAATAAGCCGTTCTTCCAACGTACTGATATCTACAAACTCCAGCGATTCCTGAAGTTGTGATTCTATACACATTTTCTCAGCAATACCATTGATATGTCCGCAAAAATCATCTCTGATTTCATATTCTCCCATTTTAAAATCTTTTCCCAAATATTCCGCAATCTGATCTGTCATTTTTATAATATGATATCTTTTTGTCTGCACATCAACCAAATGCATAGATATATAGATTTTGGAAAGCGATGAATAACTGCTGAGCTTCGCCTCTTTATTTGACTTTATAAATGAATTACGCATTTTCAGAAATGAGATAAGAAGCGTTCCTATCATATCCAGGAAAGTAGTAAGCCCCCTGTAATCACTCTTTGGAGGATTATCCACACCGAAAAAACCACTTATCTCATCTTTATAACGCAAAGGGCACACCACCACATTTCTCACATTCTGCGCTTTTAACATATCATACGATACGCGATGTTCTTCTTTGATATCTTCTATATCAGTGATAATGATACTTTCACCTTTGGAAAACGTATCATACCACCATTTTATTATATCCATATCGACATTCTGCAATCTGTCTATCTCGGGAATTACTCCCTGTGCACACCATTCATATGTATTGTCTGTACCATGTCTTTCTTTACAATCTTCGAAAATATATATTCTGTCAGAACCGATATGTCTGCCGAAAAAGCGGATAAATTCATTAATCTGCTCGTCAGGTGTATTGTAATTAAGTGCAGATCTAAGTGCTTCATTTATGACCAGTTCATACTTTATGATTGTCTTCATGTTGTTTTCCTCTATATATTTTCACTGTATGTAATTATAATGTCCTCTTAATCAGCAACCACCGGTTCAACCGGTGGTTGTGCTCACTTTCAGATTCCCAGAACAGCAGATATCTTAATCTCTTTTTCCGTTTCACTGAGATCAAAATCACCGCCATCTTCCACAGTCATGTGTATCTCATACAGTACATCTTCGGATAATGTATCCGGTGTTTCACCATCTTCTGTCTGAATATGCCATTTCTCTGCCGGAACTTCTTTCAAGGTACCATCTGTGCCATATGCATACAGCTTCAAAGAACCTGTTTCCCCTGAGATTCCTTTCATACGTATTGCAACGGTTGTGTTCGGATGTACGTTCTCAATTGTGATCGTATTCAGCCATCCTTCCACATCTCCCTGGCCGCCGTCTGCTGCAAATTTCTCCTGACTTAACACATTGCGCATTGCCTGATCCAGATCCACCTTGCGGTAAGGCATTTCCGGCAGATATACAAACCTGTCCTGCAATCTCAGAAGTTCCAGATAGCCAGTCGGACAATAGAGCGCATTTCCGCTGTTTCCCGCATACATACCGATAGCCATGTTGTTGTATCCCGGTTTGTCAGAAATATCCATGGTAAATGCAGTCTCGCCTGTCTCAAAATCAAGCATGATATACTGCCACATACCAGTTTCCATATCCTGAACATATCCGTAAATATATCCTGTTGCAGTGGACAGCTTCATCATGGAAGTGTCAGACAGATCACTTCTGCACCAGATACTCTTCATCTCATATCCGTTCTCCGTCTTAACTGTATCCACACGTTCTATACCCGGCGCGATCATTTTATTGCCCTGTCTCAGCCAGCCCACATCATAAATATTCTCATAGCTTTGTATTGAGGAATCATTATCTGCTTCTCCAAGCTTTGCACTTCCTGCACCAAACCAGTTACATACGATCGTGCTTACAGTTCCCTCTCCATCATCATATACAATTGCAGAATTTTCCACAGACACCTGTGTATCTTCCGGAAGCTCATCTATAACGGGCATGCTCGCAACCTGTTCTCCTGTTTTCATATCCACCGCAATAAGATTTACCGGATCCTGATTATCTGTAAACATAACCAGATCTTTGGTCAAAGACGGGGAACATCCACCTCCCCATGCAAGACCGCCACCTGTCGTCTCATCGCCTTCTTTGCTTTCCTTGGCACCCACACTTTTATAGGAAGTTTCCCAGACTTTTTTCACACCATTATCCGCCTGGAGCAGATAACACTTCAGATTTGTCAGAATGACCGCACCCTCCTTAGATGCCGCAATACCATTCTCTGCACCCTCTCCCGGTTCCAGTTCATATACAAACACTGCATCTGACAGATCCACATCTTCTCCATTCAAGATCTTATCGATAGCTGCACGCGAAACATAGCCAAAGGTTCCCTGCTGTTTTCTGTCAGGATAAATGCGGAAGCCTCCTGTTGCAAACCAGAGATTTCCCTCATAATCAAAAACTACAGATAACAGATTCTGATCCAGTGTTTTTCCAAGTGCAGCCTCTGCTGCCGCTTTAATATCAATATCCAGCACTTTCTCAAATTCCGGAAGTACATTTCCCTCCTCATCTGTAGCCTTAAGCATAAGTACCCGATTATCGTTCGTCGGACACACAATGCGATTGCTCTCATCTACAAAAGAATATGAACTCTGTATCAGATAGCTTCCATTGTCATGCTGTTTTGGTGAAAAATAGCCCAAGGTCTGTGCCTCATCTGCATTAATATCACGGATCGCCAGGCCACCCAGAAGCGGAACCACAGAATGTCCATAGGAATCAAAAAAGACTGCCGGGGAAGCATTGGGATTAACTTTTTCATAAGAAACATTGATCTCAGAATAAATATCAACAGGCAATACCTCATCTGTTGAATCTGTATTATAGCAGTCATGATGAATATTGGAATCACTTGCTGCCATATAAGGATTCACATCCATAACCTTCGGTGTAAGTGTCTTTATAGGCAGTTCTGATGTCTGACCTGCATTTTCCTCTGTCTGTGTTTCTTCTACCTGTGTTTCCTCTGCACGTACCATATTTATTGACGGTTCAGATGTTGTAGCTGCTATAAAAGCGATCATTGCAAGAATTAAAGCTCTTTTCTTCATAATTGTTTTTCCTCCTGAGTGTTTTTGTCATATTACATTTCTGTGTTCAAACCAAATGGAGAGTCCTTCTTTTATTTTCTGCTCTTCCACAGGTTTCATAAAAAAATATTCTATCCGCATCCTGAACGCATGAAGCGAAAAATCAAGATCACTGCACCAGATAATCCCACATTTCGGATACAGGGAACGGAGATGTTCTGCCGCATTCAGCCCGGACACCCCAGGCAATGCAAGAAACACCACTGCCGGTACTGTTTTTCGTGTCCGCCCAAAAAACCGTTCCTGATCCTGATAGATTTCAATCAATGGAAAAACATTCTTTTCTGTACAGTAATTTCTGATGTATTCCGCACAGTTCTGTCCTTCCTGTTCCTGATCAGTCAATATGGCAATACAATACACGACATCCCTCCTCTTCCATTTGATGTACTCCCATTTGTTATCCTCATTATAAAAAAGTCAGAAATTTTTTCAATAATTCTGTCACGAAACGACAGAAAATGACACGAATTGTAAATCTATGGTATTGTTTTGTGATATACTTATAGCAGAATTTTATAAACATATAAATAAAGGAAGATTTACTATGAGAATTGCAATTGTTGATGATATTTCAGAAGAACGGACACTACTTCGCAACAGACTGGAATCTCAATTTTCCAGGCGCAATGTCCACATAGATATATTTGAATATGAAAATGGAGAAACTTTCCTCACTGCAGCGAAGGAATGTCCTTTCACTGTAGTGTTTCTGGATATTTATATGAATGGATCTAACGGGATTGATACAGCAAAAGAACTTCGCAGATCAGACACTGACTGTCTGCTGGTCTTTACAACAACTTCCACTGACCATGCATTAGAGGGATTTCAGGTCCGGGCTCTCCACTATCTTGTAAAGCCCTACAGTGAAAATGATATTTCCGTACTGGCAGATGAAATCCTTTCCCGCATCCCGGATTCCGGGAAATACATAGATGTAAAGGTAAACGGCAGTAATATTCAGATTCCCTTCCGGAAAATAATCTACGCAGAGCATTTTTCCCACATGATCCACATCCACACTGCCGGTGAAAGGGAACTGGTCACCCGCCAGTCCTTTGATTCCTTCATAACCTCCCTGAAAATGGACTCACGTTTCTATCAGTGTAACCGGGGCGTTGTGATCAATCTGGAGCATGCCGTTGATTTTGACGGATCAGGCTTTCGCCTTGATAATGGAAGCAATGTCCCTGTCAGCCGTAAACTGCAGAAAAACGCCAGACAGACATTTATGGAATTTCTGTTCCAAAGGAGGTCCTGAAATGACTGACATACTTCGCCCTGTACTTGAACTTTCCGTAATCATTCCCGGTATACTGCTGGTATATCTGCCTGTAAAAAGCTATCTGAAGCAGGCCCCGCTTAAGCTGACCGCATGGCTTCTCCCTCTTCTTCTGGGAATCTGTATTTTGGGAGGAGCGGTTTGCTGTGCCCTCTACCTTCCCACCAGATGGGTCCTGTTTCCTCTGCTGCCTGTCATTATGCTCATTTACCATAAAACGTTAACAATCTCTGTCTTTCACAAATAAAATTTCCGGTATCTGATTATGCTTATATGCATATATGAGCAGTTCATCTACCGAATATTTCTTTTTCTTATTTTCATAAACGTTCTTCTCCTCAGATTCTGGATTCTCTCTGCCATCCAGCCATAATACTCCACATTGTCATAATTGTTCAATTTTTATCATACCAGATATTTCATTGCGCCAGTAAATGACACGCTGAATAGATATATTGACAGGCCAAATATTTTCACGTAAACTTTATATTGTAAACCTATTTTAAATTTTAAGTTGACATTTTATACTTTTATATGTTAAAGTGATACCCGTACAAAAAATCACAGGGAAGGTATTATTATCTATGAATTCCGAATTATATGAAAAAGATGCTCCTGTTCTTTCCAGAGAGGATGCGATCGCTGTTTTAAATACCCCGAATGAAGAACTTGATGCGCTGATCGATCGTGCAAAGAGTTTACGATACAAATATAAAGGAAATCGTGTAAGCATTCATATTCTTACCAACGCCCGTAGCGGAAACTGTTCTCAGGATTGCGCTTACTGTGCACAGTCCTGTCGCTCTACAGCAGATATTGATAAATACAAATGGGTCGATGAAGAGAAACTGTATCAGGACAATGATTTCGTAAATGATTATCATTTATCCAGACACTGTATCGGTCTGAGCGGCATGAAATTTACAGATAAAGAAATCGAAGAACTTGCCCGCCGGATCCGTAAGATGAAAGAACACGGAACACATCTCTGCTGCTCTATCGGTTTCCTGACAGAAAAGCAGGCCAGAATGCTGAAAGAAGCCGGTCTGGACCGAATAAACCATAATCTGAACAGCAGCCGATCCTATTACCACAACATCTGCAGTACACACACATTTGAACAGCGTGTCCAGAACATCCATATGCTTCAGGGACTTGGATTCGAGATCTGCAGTGGCGGAATTATTGGTATGGGGGAAAGTAAAGAAGATGTAGTTGATATGCTTCTCGAACTGCGCGAGATTCAACCGGAAGCACTGCCCATCAACTTCCTCCTTCCAATTAAAGGAACTCCCCTCGGCAACGCCGATATCTCCATGCTGACAACCGAATACTGCATGAAAGTCCTCTGTCTTGCAAGACTTCTCGTGCCGAAAGCAGACATCCGCTGTGCTGCCGGAAGAGAAGTATATTTCAAAGGTGAAGAAAAAAAACTGCTTAGTGTTGTTGACTCTATCTTTGCTTCCGGTTATCTGACAGAGGGAGGTCAGGGCATTGAGGATACACTGAAAACCATCACTGACGCGGGATTTACTTATGAGATTGAATCCGCATGATCATACACTTGCTGACAATTGAACACTATTTAACCAAGTGCGGACAATTTTATCTGCACAACAAAAAACTTCAAAAGGAGAGTTCTCTTAACATGAACCAGACAAAAAGCATTGCCGCACCTCACAGCAAAACCTACGAAATAACCATGACCGCACTAATGGCCGCGGTTACCTGCATTCTTGCCCCACTGTCCATCCCCATCGGCCCTGTCCCGATCTCATTCACCAACCTGGCAATCTATCTGTCCCTGTATCTTCTCGGATGGAAAAGAGGAACGATTAGTTATCTGATCTATCTTCTGCTTGGCCTGGTCGGCCTTCCGGTATTTTCTGGATTCACAGGCGGCCCTGCCAAACTTGCAGGTCCTACTGGCGGATACATCATCGGATTTATCGTTATGGCCATCATTGCCGGACTGGTAATTGATAACTGCCATAAGCCATGGATCCAGCTTATCGGTATGATCGTCGGAACGATCGTATGCTACCTCTTCGGAACTATATGGTTCTGCCTGGTTGCAGATTACACTTTCAAAGCTGCTCTCGCAGTCTGCGTAATCCCATTCATCCCGGCCGACCTGGTAAAAATGATCATCGCCATGATCATCGGACCGATGATAAAGAAAAGAATACGGTAATTTTCAGAATCCTAACAGGGGCTGTCGAAAGACAGCCCCTGTATTATTTACTCTTATGAAAAAGTATCGTACAGATCAGTACAGTAAACGGTACAGAAAGCACGATCCCGAAGCTTCCCGCCAGTCCCTGCATGATCGCAATACCAATATTATTGGAATTAATGATCTGCTGATACGGAAGATCATAAGAATAATCCAGAAGAAGTGTACTGACACTGCTTCCTGCAAATGCCAGGATCAGTGTGTTGCTGTCTGTTCCCATCATGTCTCTTCCCACACGCAGCCCGGCTTTGAAAAGTTCTTTCCGGGTTAATGAAGTATTCTGTCTGTAGATTTCATCAATAGCACTGCTAATGGACATAGCAACATCCATCACTGCTCCCAGACAGGAGATCAGCAATCCTGAAAAAAGCAATCCGCCAACCTGGATACGATTCGTGTTCCAAAGAGTCATCAGTGTCTCAATATCCGAAACATTAAAACCGGTAATCCCGGAAGCCTTGCTGAAACACCACGCTGAAATTCCTGCAAGAACAACACCGGCAAGTGTTCCAAGTGTCGCTGCACATGTCTTCCGTGTCGGACCTCCGATCAGATACATAGTAACCAACGTTGTAATAAAGCATACAAACACCGCCGTCCAGAACGGTGAAAATTTCAGATATACCAACGGCAGATAAACAAAGATCACGCAGAAGAATGTAAAAATCAACCCAAGGCATCCCTTAATTCCCTGTTTCCCACCAATCAGGCAAAGAGCCAGCAGATAGATAATCGCAAAGATATAAATAATGCCTTCTCTGTCCTGGGTATAAACACTGGCAACAGTCGAATCACCGGCAACACTCTGCATAACAATGACTTTCATTCCCGGTTTACATGCAGCACCGAAAAGATATCCGGAACTGCTTGTGATATCGAGATCCTGTCCTTTTCGTTCACCTGTAAGCATATGTACACAAACCTTCTGCTCTCCTACACGGGTTCCGTTTTCCTGTAGATTATCTTCAAGTACTTTGACCACTTTTGCTTTCTCAAATGTCTGTCCTGTCCGGACCACCAGCTCTGTTTTTTCCACCTGATTCAATTTAATGACAAAAACAGCGAACATACAGACAAGTAAAAGATAAACAAGATACCGGACTGTCTTCTTTTTCGTAAGCAGCCCGGTAAATTTTGTGCTTTTCATAGAGTTGATTTCTCAGACCCTGTTTTTAATTCTCAGATGTTTCAGCTGCTGCATCTGCGGAAGCATCTGCATTATCTGCTGTATCTGTATTATCTGAAGAATCTGTTTCTTCATCGGCACTGTCTGTGGTGTCTGCAGAAGTGTCTGTGGTGTCTGCACCAGTCTTTTTAATTGTAAATGTATCATCAATCGCTTCAGCCTTACCGTCATCTGTGATCTGGTAAGTATCAATGGAAAAAGTATCTGCAGTCAGTGTGATAACTGAATAACTTGGAAGCCAGTTCTGGCTGCGGGCTGCAACATAATCCTGCTGAGTGGAAAGAAGTTCATAATACTTGGAACCGGAAGCAGAGTTTGCTGTCATATACAGGATTCCTTTTGGATCTGTAACGGTATCTCCGTCAACATCCTCGATGGTATAGCAGTCATTGTCCTGATGGAACGCATCCAGGGCTGCCTGCGCATCTGTATCGCCCTCTTCCGGAGCAAGTGCGATCTGTTCCTGTGTATCTACATTTGTAGCATGATCCCAGTCATAATCAGTTCCGTCTTCATTCAGACTGAACTCATATTTACCATGAGTCTGTCCATCACCGTAGAGCATTTTGGAACGGCTGTATGTATGGTCATGTCCTTGAAGAACAACATCAATATCATTTGCATCAAACACCGGAGTAAGCTGTGTACGAAGTATCATACCATCTGTATCAGAATGATCAAGGCCAGATCCGTAAATGTCCTGATGGATCGTTACGATTCTCCATTTCGCATCCGGATAAGCCTTAACAGCTTCTTCAATTGTCTTCTGATGTTCTGCTACATTGTAGTTGTTAGTATTTAAAACGATGAAAATTCCGTCTCCATAGCTGTAATAGTAATCACCGCCTGCCTGAGTCTTACCATTCTCTGTATTGTTCGGATTATTAAAGTGATACATATAATCCTCATTCAGAGAATCATGGTTACCGATTGTAGTTGCCACTGCAAGTCCCTTCAGGGCATCTGCGCTTAAGTAAGAAGCATACTCTTCTTCTTTTGCTTCACCTGTTTTGTTAACCTGGTCACCTGCGGAGATCACAAAGTTGATATCAGGATTTTCTGAAAGTGCTGTATTCAGAGTACGGTTCCATGAGAAACCATCGTTCTCTGCTGCTTTGTTTGCTGCACCTGATTCATTGGTAAGTTCTGCACCATTCTGAGTCTGGCCTTTGGAAGCACCGATCTGCGGGTCACCTACATAGAGGATTTTTACAGAGTCTGTACCCTGTGTTTTGTATTCACATACATCTGTCTGCTCGCCGTTTTTCTCAACTGTATAATAATAAGTTGTATTCGGCTCCAGTCCGGTAACTGTTACATGATTATATTCATATACAGTGTCCCCGGTAAGGCTCTGGTCTACATCACCGGCAGTTCCCTCAAATGTTTCAAGATTATCTTTATCTGTTCCAAAATGAACTACAGGTGTTGCATCACTGTCACCTTTCTGGCTGTACCACGCGAAGTTTAACTGCGTATCATCAGCACCTGGTGTAAGGGATACTTTTGTAAAATCTGTCGCTGTTGTTTCCCATGCCGCATCCCAGTCAGACCATCCGGAATCAGCTCCAACCACGCTGCTGTCCATATAATGATCGGTAGAAGCATATGCCGCCGGACATACTACTGTTACTGAAAGTGCTGTTAAAAGACCTGCAATTAATTTTCTTTTCATAATAATTAGACTCCTTTTCATCCATAAAAAGTATTCTGTTTTTTTCAGTCGTCGGGTGGAGTATAGCACCCAAATTTTCAAAAAACAATACAGTTTTCTTATGTTTGACAGACATTTACTCTTTCCTTAACAAATACAATTGTTTGTTAAAATTACAGACACAAAGAGTCAAAAAAGAGACACCGGAAATTTTCCGGCATCCCTTCAGAATTTTTCATCTTATTTTTTCTTCAGCCAGTAGAATCCGTATGCCGGGATATTTACTCCTGCAGCTTCCATCTCCTGTCCGGTGATGAGGTCTTTGTACAGGCCATCTCTTTCGTTGATCCATGCAGTCTTGTCATATTCGCTGAAATTGAACAGACCATAGATCTTGTCTCCGTCATAGTAACGGCCGATGCAGAGAATGCTGTTATCCCAGGTTTCTACTGTCCAGGTATCAGCATTGGTCATAAATGCTTTCTCTTTCTTGCGGATCTTTTCCAGTTTATCCAGCTGTCCGAAGAGCTGTCCCTCTACTGTTTTTGGATCATCTGCTCTGGCAGCCAGATCCCAGTGCATTGCGCCTCTGTGAATATAGCGGGAATCCTGCACTTTATCCGGATCATTTTTATAAGAGTAATCATTGACCTGTCCGATCTCATCTCCGCTGTAAAGAACCGGGATTCCGGACTGCATGAACATATATGCATGAAGCATTACATCCATCTGGATTGCACTCTTCATGGCAGCTTTGTCCTTCTCAAATCCGGCTTTCTCGATTCCGCACATAGAAGCTGTAGTTCCGCAGAATCTGGCATCTCCTGTTACAGGATCCTCATTATAAAGGACTCCGCGGCTGTTGCTTTCCCCTGTATAACCCTGAAAATAATCGTTCAGATATTTCTTATGGGAACGCTCCTCAATACCCTCCTGTTTCAGAGTGGCATAATCCAGACCCCAGCCAATATCATCATGGCAGCGCAGATAATTCAGGAATACATAATCCTTCGGTAAACCATTGACAATATCCAGCTGTTTCTTCAGAAGACTTACATCCCTGGTGGCAACTGTATGCCAGGTTGTTGCCATAGTCGTTACGTTATAAAGCATATGGCATTCCGGTTTCTCTACTGTTCCGAAATAAGGAACTACCTTCTCCGGCTCCATAACAACCTCGCCCAGAAGAAGAATACCCGGGCAAACGATCTCACTGATCAGACGCATCATACGTACAATGGTATGTACCTGTGGCAGGTTTCTGCAGGAAGTATTCAGTTCCTTCCAGATATACGGCACTGCATCGATTCGGATAATGTCAATTCCTTTATTGGCAAGGAACAGGAAATTATACATCATCTCATTGAACACACGTGGATTTCTGTAGTTTAAATCCCACTGATACGGATAGAATGTAGTCATTACATAATGTCCGATCTCAGGCAGCCATGTGAAATTTCCAGGAGCTGTGGTCGGGAATACCTGAGGTACTGTTTTCTCATACAGAGACGGAATATATGAATTATCATAGAAGAAATAACGGCTCATATATTCACCATCTCCCTGGCGGGCTTTTTTCGCCCACTCATGATCCTCGGAAGTATGATTCATAACGAAATCCATGCACACGCTAATGCCTTTCTCATGGCAGGCACCTGTAAGCTCTTCCAGGTCATCCATAGTTCCCAGATTTTCCTGAACTTTCCTGAAATCTGCTACTGCATATCCGCCGTCAGAACGACCTTTCGGAGTATCCAGAAACGGCATGAGATGAATGTAATTAACATTGTTCTTTTCCAGATAGTCAATCTTGCTTTCCACACCTTTCATATTTCCGGCAAAATTATCGATATAGAACATCATGCCCAGCATGTCGTTTTTCTTATACCAGTCCGGATCTGCTTCACGCTTGCTGTCCAGCTTTTTCAGGACATCTGTACGTTCTTCATAGAAGCGGTGCATCTGGTCACATAATTCTGCGAACATGGGGCTGTTTCCATAAAGTTCCATGTACAGCCAGCGCAGCTCATCCAGTTTCTTCTCGAATCGTGTGTTATAAACTTTTTCTGCTTTTGCAGCCTTAACAACAGCTTTCTTTGTCTGTTCAACCTTTACTGTCTCTGCTTTTTCAACTGTCTTAACAGCGCTTTCCGTCTTCGCTGTTCTTTTCTTTCTTTCCCTCTGATTCACTTTCTTTCCTCCTCGTATCCATCTATTATCGAATCCGATAGATTCTTGCTTCATAAGGACGCAGTACATCTGTCTGCATATTTTCTTCTGTATAATTTCCGATCAGAAGCTCCAGATCCTCTGCTTTCTCAGAAACAGCATAATCAACTGTGTTTCCATAGAAATTGCAGACTACCAGAAGCTTATCTTCGCCATTATCTCTCAGATATGCGAAGATCTGGTCGTGATCCATATCCAGCATGGTGAACTTGCCATCTGTCAGAACCGGAAGCTCTTTTCTCAGCTGGATCAGTTTGCGGTAATAATTAAATATAGAATCCTCACAGTCTACCTGCTCTGCAGCATTAATCTCTGTATAATTGGGATTTACCTTCATCCACGGTTTTCCGGTTGTAAATCCAGCCTGCTCTGTAGTATCCCACTGCATCGGTGTGCGGGCATTGTCACGGGTTTTCGCATAGATAGATTCCATCAGCTCTTCATGGGTATATCCCTGTGCCCTGCGCTCCTTATACATGCCGAAAAGTTCAATATCACGATATTCCTCAAGCTCATATTTCACATTGGTCATACCCAGTTCTTCCCCCTGGTAAATGTACGGAGTTCCCTGCATTCCGTGAAGAAGTGTTGCCAGCATTTTCGCAGATTCCTCTCTGTACTGACCCTCATCTCCCCATCGTGAAACGATTCTCGGAAGATCATGATTATCCCAAAACAGGCTGTTCCATCCACATCCATAGAGCTCTGTCTGCCACTTATTCCACACTTCCTTGAACTTATGGAATGGAAGAGGAGCCAGATCCCATTTCTCCTTGCCCTCCTGCTGATCCAGACAGATATGTTCGAACTGGAACACCATGGAAAGTTCACTGCCGTCCGGATTGCTGTACAGTTTGGCGATCTCCGGAGTAGCACTCCAGGTTTCACCTACAGAAATCAGATTATCTCTCACAAATGTATGTGCCGTCATTTCTTTTATGTATTCATGAAGCTTCGGACCATTGGATGTGATCTTCTCATCCGGCACTTTTCCCACCAAATCGATAACATCCAGACGGAAACCGCCTACCCCTTTATCGATCCAGAAATTAATGATATCCCACAGCTCCTGTCTCAGCTTCGGATTCTCCCAGTTCAGATCCGGCTGTTTCACAGAAAACTGATGGAAATAATATTGTTCTACTTCCGGTACCCACTCCCATGCAGAACCGCCGAAAGCAGCTTTCATATCATTGGGAAGTACTCCCTCTTTTCCATCACGCCATACATAGTAATCATGATAAGGATTTTCCCTGCTCTTTTTCGCTTCTATAAACCATTTATGTTCATCGGAAGAATGATTCAGTACTAAATCCATTACAATATAAATGCCATGTTCCCTGGCTTTCCCGATAAGTTCTTCCATATCTGCCATGGTTCCGAACATGGGATCCACATCACAGTAATCAGAAATATCATACCCATTATCATCCTGAGGAGAACGGTACACCGGGCAGAGCCAGATACAGTCTATCCCCAGTTTCTCCAGATAAGGCAGCCTCTTAATAATTCCCTGGAAATCTCCAAATCCATCTCCATTGGTGTCCTGAAAACTTCTTGGATATATCTGATATATTACGGCACTTTTCCACCAGTCTTTTTTTAACATATCAACTCTCCTTTGACATCTGCTGTATCGGTTATTGTCAGTTTTATTTCTTCAGTTCATATCTGGTAACATCCATCTCTACTTTTCCATCTGCAAAGAAAGAAATGCCATCTGCTTCAATATCTGTATAGATCGTAGCTGTCAGTACATGCTCTCCGTCATTGACAAAAATCTCTGCGCTGTAACGGTCCAGGATCAGGCGGAGTTTGATTTCTCCGTTCCGGCTGTTTACCTTGCTTCTTCTCTGATGAATGATCGCTCTTCTGGAACCGGAGAATTTACGGTCGATCTTCAGCACAGATTCATAGGGACGGAAACTTACTGCCGTATGATACTGCTCATTCTGGGCAAAACGTACTGCAAATTTCTTATAAATATCCTCTGTATTTCCCGGACGAAGTGTAAGTTCCAGATCTACACATCTTCCGGATACACCATCCAGTTTCAGATCATTTTCAAATGTTACATTTTTATATTCTACTTTATCTGTACGAAGGTTCTCGATCTCTCTGACCGGCTTCTGGATCAGACGGCCATCTTTAATCGAAAGTTCTCGCGGAATACTCATCTGTCCGAACCATTTGCCCTTCGGAATACGATTGTTGCTGCAAGTATCCCAGTTCTGCATCCAGCCGATCATGATCCTTCTTCCGTCCGGTGCTTCCACAGTCTGCATTGCATAGAAATCAATTCCATAATCTACAGCCTGATCACTCTCAGGAATAAATGTTTTCGTAGTCTCATCGAATTTACCGATCAGACAAAGTGTTCCATCTCCGTTGTGATATTCAAAATCTTTCGGAAGCATATCCTGAGGGCTTACCAGCACAACGTCCTTTCCATCCAGAGAAAAGAAATCCGGGCATTCCCACATTTTTCCGAAGTTTCCGTCATTGGACAGCATGACAGATTCAAATTTCCAGTTATATCCATCCTCACTTCTGTATAACAGAATACGTCCGCCTGTTCCATCTGCCCTGTCATTCACAGTTACGCAGCGGTAAGAACCATCCTCACATTTCCACATCTTCGGATCACGGAAATCAAACGGGCTGCTGTTCTCCGGCATATCCTCTACTGTAAGAATCGGGTTTCTCGGATCTTTTTCATAATCCATTCCATCACCTGTAGCAAGACACTGGGTCTGGATATCACGGACACCGCCATCCGGCTGAGCTTCTTTGCGCACCCCAGTGTACATAAAGAGCTGCTTACCGTCCGGGAGCTCTATGGCACTTCCGGAAAAACATCCCACATAATCGTACGGCATGTCCGGTGCAATAGCTGAAGGCAGATACTCCCAATGAAGGAGATCATCGCTTACCACATGTCCCCAGTGCATAGGTCCCCACTGACTGTCATATGGATAATACTGATAATACAAATGGAATTTATCTTTATAATAGGAAAAACCATTGGGATCATTCATCCAGCCCACTCTTGGAGATAAATGAAATTCCGGTCTCTCCTGGTCTGTAATGTTCTGTGCCATCGCCTCTTCATATCTTCTGGCATCGCGTAATGTCTGACTTGTCATAATCTATCTCCTTAATATCAGGCGAAAATTCCTCTTTTCGCCATTTCCTCAATATAGTAGTTAAGGGGTCCAAAAACATAAATTGCCTTTGGGCCCCATGTAACTTTATTTATCAGCCTTTTACAGCTCCGGAAGTAACACCTTCCACAATATATCTCTGCAGGAACAGATATAATATCAGGATTGGAAGCATAGCCAAAAGGAGGGCAGCCATTACCAGTCCCAGGTCTGTAGAATATGTACCATAGAATGCCTGTGTGGCGATCGGAAGTGTATACAGCTCTTTACGTGCAAGCACAAGACTTGGAAGAAGGTAGTCATTCCAGAATGCCATGGCATCAATAATTGCTACAGTTGCGATGGTTGGTTTCAGAAGCGGAAATACGATTTTCCAGTATGTCTGCCATCTGTTGCATCCATCAATATATGCGGCTTCTTCCAGTTCCATCGGAATGCTGGTATGAATCGCTCCGTGGAACATGAAAGTTGCCATAGAAAGAGAGAATCCAACATGCATGAAGATCAGTGTCACACGGCTGTTAAGGATACCAAGGATACCGCCATAGAGAGATACCAGCGGGATCATCAGAACCTGGAAAGGAATCACCATGGAAGCGATCATTGCAGAGAACAGCAGTGCGCATACTTTCCAGTTATTACGTACGATTACGAAGGCAGTCATTGCTGCAAGCACGATCGTCAAAATTGTGGAGGTAGTTGTGATGATCAGTGAGTTCGTAAAGGAAGTCGCGAAGTTCATTTTCTTCATTGCATCTGTGAAGTTGGTAAGGATAAATCCATGAGATCCAACCAGTGCCAGCGGATCTGCTGTAATGTCACCTTTGGTCTTAAAGGCATTGATAATAACCATGATAAACGGGAAGATAAACGCCAGGAATAAGATGACCAACACTGCTATTGTAATAAAATGGCTTATTTTCTTTTTCTGAGCTGCTTTTTTATTTTCATCCATTATGCTGCCACCTCTCCTTTCTTACCAATATAAACCTGAGTAACACCTACGATCGCGCAGACAATGAACAGAACAAGGGCTTCTGCCTGTCCAACACCGTAGTTCTTATAAGAGAATGCCTGATTGTATACGTGCATGGCTGCCATTACGGAGGAGTTGAACGGCTCGCCCTTTGTTAAGGAAAGGTTCACATCGTATACCATGAAGCATCTTGTGATTGTAAGGAACAGACACTGTACGAAAGAAGATCTCATAAGCGGGATCGTTACGTTGATCGTTGCCTGAGTCTTTGTACATCCATCAATCTGTGCAGCTTCCATAAGGCTCTTGGATACGCTCATGAATCCGGCTACATAGATCAGCATCATGTATCCGGCGTACTGCCATACAGATACGATGATCAGGCAGGCCATTGCACCATTGGTGGTTGCCAGCCAGGAAGTTGAAAGTGCTCCGATAGATAAAGATTTGCCAAGTGCTACGAAAGCACGGTTAAATACGAATTTCCATACATAACCAAGTACAATACCACCGATCAGGTTCGGAATGAAGAAACCTGCACGGAAGAAGTTCTGGCCTTTGATACCGCTGGTCAGAAGGTATGCCAGGAAAAATGCTACTATGTTTACCAGGATTACGGCGATAACTGAGTATATAAATGTACGGCCAAGTGCCTGCCAGTATGCTGTATCCTGAAATGTAGATATATAGTTTGCAAGCCCTACGAAAGGCTTTTCTTTTGAAACACCGTCCCAGCTTGTGAATGTGAGATACAATCCATAAATAAATGGAACGATCACTACTGCACAAAACAGAACTGTGGAAACGCCGGCGAACATCAAGTACTGTTTTACTTTATACTTCATCGTGTTTCTTTCCATATTAACGATCCCCTTTCCCTTTTATTATCCCCGTTTCTCCCTTTTAAGGGAAAGAGGCTGCACGCCGCATGACACTGGCGTGCAGCCTCCCGGGGTGGCATATGCCTTTTATTTAATGTTAGTGCTCTACAGGAGCTGTATTTTTCCAGTAATCTTCAATCTCAGATGCGAATTCTGCACGGTCGATCTGTCCTGCAAGGTATTTCTGGCAGATAGCACCACACACGGAAATGCTGTCATCTGGCATGTAGTTATAGTTACCGATCAACTGGCCGGCATCTGCATATTCTTTTACAGATTTTCCAAGCGGATCAGCTACTTCCAGTTTATTATTGGAGAATGCCGGGATCAGTGCACAGTCATTTACGATGAAGGACTGTCCTTCTTCAGAATCAGCAAGCCATGTAAGGAAGTCTTTTGCTGCCTGGCGCTGTTCATCGCTTGTTGCATCAGAGGAGTCGATCATGAAGAATTTGGAACCGCCGCCTACAAGTTTCTCGTTGGAACCGTCATCTGTGTTCTGTGGTATAGGCATCATACCCATGTTTTCGGAGTAGTCATATGCATTAAGCACTGACCAGTCCCAGTTACCGCCGAACATGAATGCGATCTGTCCTTCTGCAAGCATCATTTCTGTTGTCTCACGCTCTGCAGCGATTGCAGAATCTTTTGCGTAGTTGTTCTCCATCATTACATCGAAGAAGTCCATAAGGGAATTGAATTTCTCGTTGTTGATCAGGTCTGCTTTTCCTTCGTGAAGTTCGCTGATGAATTCTTCTACATCTGGCTGTTCTTCATATACCTGTGTAAGGAAGTGAGCCTCCAGTGACCAGTCTTCTTTCATGATTCCGGTAGGTGTTTCCATTCCTCCTTTTTTCAGAGTTTCAAGGAGTTCTTTAAATGCATCTAATGTTTTGTAATCTTCCGGATTAAATTTCTCACCAGTGATAGCTTCAATGGCATCTGCATTGTAGATAAGTCCACGAGCCTCTACACATGTCGGAAAACCATTGATCTGGTCATCAATTCCAATTGCATAATCTGTTTCTTTTACCCAGTCCTGATCACTTAAGTCGATCGCGTGATCTTTCGCGAGGGAGTAGATATCTTTCGCATCTACCATGGCCAGTGTGTATGGGTCGTTTGCAGAATATTTGGTAGCCAGGTGAGCTGCTACTGTATCACTGGAATAGTAAACTTCTACGCCAACACCTGTTTCTTCAGAATATTCAGCAGCTTTTTCTTCGAATTGGCTCTGAACTTCCATCTTGGAGTTGAAGATTGTGATGTTTACGTCATCCGCCGCCATAGCCGGTACGGATACAGTTGCCATTGTTGCTGCAGTTGCCATTGCAAGTGCCATTGAAATACGTTTTTTCATTTTCTTTTTTCCTCCTGCTTTTTTAGCTTGTCTTTACGTCCCCGACGTATTTTCTTGATAGTGTTATTCTATCATTATGGTTTATATATGTCAATCGGTTATCATATATTTTTTGCGTTCCGAAGACATTTTGTTATAATAGCACTATTTTTATCGTCTGTTTTTGTGCATTTTTACATTCAGTTTTTGTTTTTTCACTGGATTATCACATATTTGAGTTGGTTTTCTATAAAACTTCGCTTATTTTTATATCAACCGCATGTTATATTCATTTCAAATACATCCCACATTTCTGAATGACCGATTATGATATTATCCTGTCTGCTTGAAGGGATGCAAAGCACTTCGGTGGTATCATTGGAGTTTCATTTTATGCAATAAAAAAGCAGGTATCTTTCTCGATACCTGCCGATTATTTATTATATTATGTCCAACGGATATTCACAATGCATAGCTTATCAGGTTGTTCCACGTTCCACCAGCGTAACCGGAAATACTGTCTTGGTTGGAACTACCTTACCTGCGTCGATCTGTACGATTGCCGAGATCGCCTGCTCCGCCATCTGTTCTACGGGCTGATGAATGGTAGTCAGTCCGGGACTGGTAAACTGTGCAATGTTCACATCATCGAATCCTACGATCTTCAGTCTGCCCGGGACTTCGATATTCAGATCATAACAGGCCTGCAGTACATAGGCACCGATCACATCTGAGCTGGCGAAAACACCATCCACATCTGGATGCTCGATCAGTTTCTCCCTGACAAATTCGTAATATTCCATAGAATCAAACATCTGCTTCTCTGTCACGATGACAACATTCTCTGTCTTCGTCTTCGCACAGATGTCACGAAACGCCACTTCACGGAAATCTGCCGGCATATGGACGTCTTCACCTGCACTCATTCCGCCGATATACATCAGTTTATGACATTCTTTATCAATCAGATGCTGAGTTGCCATTGTTCCACCCTGATAGTTATCACATTCTACACTCGAAGTACCTTCATCCATAGATCGTTCCAGTGTGATCAGGGGGAAATCCAGTCCTCTGAACTTCTCAGTTTCGAAGCTTCCGCTACAAAGCACTACGCCGGCCACTCTGCCGCTTTTACACATCTCGATACACTGTTCTTCCCGTTTTTCTTTATTTCTGGAAACAAACAGCATGATACGATATCCCTGTTTCGCAGCTTCCCGTTCCAGTCTGCTCAGAACTTTGGCGAAATAAGGATGTTCAATTTGTGGCAGAATCACACCGATGATATTATTCTTCTGCTTCGACAGGGATCTGGCCATCTCGTTCGGCTGATAATCCAGTTCTTTCATTACCCGATATACTTTTTCCCGTGTCTTATCGCTGATATATCCTCTATTATTCAAAACTCTGGAAACAGTCCCTACTGTCAGTCCCGATGCCTTTGCCACATCCTTGAGTGTTGCCATATGTGTATCTCCTTCGTTGCTCTTTACTGCATGATTACTGTATTCATGATATCCGGTGATCCGGCTTATTCACTATGTTTCATAATTCAATTTTATTCTATCACCCGTAAATGCAGTATGTCAACCGATAACTATGTTGTATTTTCCGTCCCTAAAATGAAATTTTAAATTCCACTGTCCGCATCCCCAACACGTTCTAATCCAATTGCACAAAAAGAAAAGCTCAATCTCCGGGAAAGCTCTTTCAGCAATCGGTCTTATCAGCCCTCAATAGCTATTGTTCTCTTTTTGTTCTCTTTTTGTTCTCTTTTTGTTCTCCTTTCCTCAACAAAGCATCACGTTTTATGAGCCTTTATTCATAATATTTTCACGTTTTTACACATTCAAAAAAAGACGCAACCCACATTTCTGTGACTTACGCCTTTCTCTACTCATATTTTCGTCATCCAGACTTTGAACTCTGATTCTGATAATTTACTGATAGCAACATATTTTGCAGATGACATTACTTTCCACAGCACTCCACAATAGTTTTCTCCACATCTTCTATCTGAAATGGTTTTGCCAGGTGTGCGGTCATGCCGGCTGCGAGACATCTTTTTGCATCTTCCTCAAATGCGTTTGCAGTCATTGCAATGATCGGAATTGTTTTTGCATCTGCCCTGTCCATGGCACGTATGGCTTTTGTTGCTGCAATGCCATCCATAACAGGCATCATGACATCCATCAATATGGCATCAAAGGTTCCCGGAGGATTACTTTCGAAGTGCTCCACCGCCTGTCTGCCGTTTTTTGCAACTGTAACCTTCGCACCGTCATCTGTCAGCAGCATTTCTATGATTTCTGCATTAAGCTCATTATCCTCGACTGCCAGCAGATGCAGTCCACGAATATCATATTTTTCTGCAATTTCCTCATCCTTTTTCTGTTTCTGGGCAATCTCAAAGGGAATGGTAATGACAAACACAGATCCAACTCCCACCTGACTTGTCACCTCAATACTTCCATTCATCTGCTCAATCAATCCCTTGGCGATCGCCATTCCCAGACCGGTTCCCTGATAAACACTACGGGCATCTGTTTTTTCCTGTGAGAACGGATCAAAAATGCGACTCAGGAACTCCGGACTCATCCCTATACCTGTATCAGAAATCGTCCACCTGTATGTACAGATTCCATCATGTATATCTGCCGCCTCCATTACCGTAGTAATCTTTCCTCCCGGCCGGTTATACTTAATACAGTTTCCATAGATATTCAGAAAAATCTGGCGAAGATGCAGTGAGCTTCCATAGACATAAGGATAAGGAATATCCTCCTTATTTTTCTCATAAATCCACTTAATATCCTCATCTGCTGCCTTGTGAGTGATAATGCTTTCAATCTCATAGACCAGATCTTTGAGACAGATATATTCATGAGTCAGAACAATATGACCTTCCTCTATTTTACTCATCTGCAGAACATCATTGATAAGGGAAAGCAAATAATCCGTTGCTATCTTCATCTTTTTGTGATTTTCCCGTATCAGTGCTTTATCCTCAAAATGAGTCTCATCAATCTTTAACAGACCAATAATACCATTCAAAGGTGTCCTGATATCATGGCTCATGCGGCTGAGGAAATTCGTTTTTGCCCTGCTCTCGGCACGCATCTCATTAAATGCAGCCTGAAGGCGCGCCTGTTCCTGCTCATCCCGTTCATGTCTCTGTGTGGTATCCTGCAACAGAATGATCGCATAAATCATGGGCACCTCAGCAAGAATTTCTGTATCAAACACCACCATCCTGGTCATCAGAACTGTTTTCTGTACCCAGCGGATACTTCCATCGTCTTCGCGGGCACAATACTCCACAGACATATTTGTTTCTCCGTTCTCAAACCTCTTACGAAGCTTTTCACAATTATCTGTCATACAGTAACCGGCAATTGTTTCCTGGGTGATTTTTTTCTCATATTCCCAGCAATAATCCCGATAAGAACATGGAAGCGGGTAGTCCATAAAAAGTTCCCGGCTCTTCTGTTCTTTTCCATTCAGTACAATCCTTCTTTCCAGAGCATCCTTTGTCAGATTTACTGTATAGATCACATCTGACAATTCCAGAAGCGCATCCACATAGCTGTCATTTTCCAGGATCGACTGTTTCAGTTGTTCATAATAGAGCTGAAGCTGCTCTTTTGCACCTGTCTGACCTTCAGAAGTCTTTCGGATGGTTTCAAATGCCAGAAGAAAATGATGCAGCTTTTTGTCCTCATCCCAGTCCACCGGAATCAGTGTCAAGCGGTTATATGCCCCCTGTTTTCCGATATTATACTCATATTCCAGAACATCTTTCTTCGTATGCATCTTCTTTTGAAGTTCCGAAATCTGCAGTCCTTCGCGGATATCTGCCTGACTGGATTTTTCAACCTGTTCCTCTATGATCTGTTCCACTGCTCCGGAATATGCACCATCAGAGGCCAGGAAAAAATTTTCACTGGAACGGATTGCCCGATAAGTATCCATCCTGGCATCACAGTACAGACAATCCGAGAAATTACTGCCATGCTGATTAAGCAGCTTTAACAGCTGATATCCCTGATGCTTTTCTGCAGCAGCTTCTTCCCATTTCACATGATTTTTATTAATATACATGTTCTTGTCTGCGCAATTAAACAGCTCTCTCATTGTACTTCCGGGAAAATCGCCGGCCAATGCAAAGCCTACCGCATAGCTCAGAGGAGTATCCGGATACACTCTGGATTCCTCTGTCATATCCCTGCGCACCTTTTCAAGGCACTGTGTAAGCTGTTCCCTGTCCAGTCCATGGGTAACTGCAAGAAATTCATCTCCACCTGCTCTTCCCACAAACTGCTCTGCTGGCATGGAAGCCCGCAGGCAGATGGCAAATCTACGAATATAGGCATCACCGGCTTCATGACCTCTGCTGTCATTAATACGCCGGAGATTATTAAGATCAAAACTGCAGACACCGGTATCTGCATCCGGTTCTTCCTCACTCAGTAATTCTTCACATTTATTTTTGTTCGGAAGTCCCGTCGCATCATCCAGATATACCTTTCGCTGCAGTAAACGATTCATTGCAGCATATTGTATTGCTTTGATGAATTCATATCCGATCAACAGCATCAGCACAACAATATCTGCTGTGATATATTTCTCAAGCAATGATAAGGATGTGGCTTTTTTCTGCGAATATTTTTCAGCCAGGCCTGTTGCTTCATCGCAGATCACAAAAAACTCCTCACTTTCCGGAATAATATCTGTGTTTCTGGCTCCTTTGAACCTCACAAGATAAATTTTCTTATACAGGTCAGAGAATTTATCATCCAGTTCCTGCATTTTATTCTGAAAATCAACATCATTGAGACGTACAAGATTTAATTCATCATTTCCATTTCGCAAACCGTCAATAAAAGTTCTTATATCATGGATCATCTCATTTTCCTGCTGCGTGGAAAGCTCCAGTTTTATGAGTCTCTGTGTCTCTCCCCTGACTAAACCGGTATAATTTACAATACGGGCCGTTCCCTGAATATCTGAGACAATTCCCATCATTATGATAATAAGGATAGCCAGAATAACTGCCAGAACACCAATACTGACCTGAATAATACTGGATTTCTTTTTCTTATTCTTCACTTCGGACATGGCCCTCCCCCTTCTTGTTTTATTCTGGAAAAGTACTTTCTGTACTCTATCTATTTTACCGTACTTTTTTCATCATGCCTACTAAAATTTGAATGTATTTATTTATAAACAGGCAAAAACACCTGGCAGACTACTTTTTATAGTCTGTCAGGTGTTTTTCTAATTCCACACTGGATTGCATCTGTCGGACAGGCTTTGCGGCATCTGCCACAGCGGATACATTCCGGACTGTTGGAGTTTTCCACAGGGTCAACGATCATCTGACATGCTTTTGCACATTTTCCGCATTTTATACACTTATCCTTATCCACTCTGTATTTATACAGGGAAACGGGATTAAATACGGAATAAAGTGCTCCCAGAGGACAGATATATTTGCAGAACGGACGGTAAATCAAAATGGAGAGAATGATCGTTATGATCAGGATCACATTCTTCCATATGTACAGCCAGCCCAGTGCACTGCGCATGGATTTATTCAGAAGTACCAGCGGCAGTCCACCTTCCAGTGTTCCTGCCGGGCAGATCAGTTTGCAAAAATAGGGCGCCCCCTGTCCCATAATATCCACAAGGAACAATGGAAGCAGGATCACAAATACTGCAAAAATCACATATTTCAGCTTACGAAGCAGCTTGTCGCCTTTGAATGTGCGGATTTTCTTAGGAAATGGAATCTTATTCAGCAGATCCTGAATCAGTCCGAAGGGACAGAGAAAACCGCAAATCAGTCTTCCCACCATAGCTCCAATGAAGATAAGAAATCCCACCACATAATAAGCCATCTTGAAATTCCAGCTCCCTATCACAGCCTGAAGAGAACCGATAGGACAGGCGCCAACAGCACCGGGGCAAGAATAGCAGTTCAGGCCCGGAACACAGGCATTTTTCAATTTGCCTGTGTAAATTTTGCCTGTGACAAAACCGGTAACATGACTGTTTGTAATGAATGCCCACAGTGCCTGGATTCCGTGACGGGGCCACTCATTGATCTTCATATTTTTTGTATTTTGTTTCTTATTACTTTTGTTATCGTTGTTCTTTTGATTACTCATTTATCCAATTCCCACACATTCCATACAGATGTTAATGGCTTTTGTAAACACCACTGCCAGCTCTCCGCGGGAAATCCCATATCCCATAAAGCAGGCTCCCACAAACATAAGAATCAACGCCGGCCATTTACTGTTCCATATTTTGCTGGTTTTTAATTTATCCATTTATTTTCCCTCTGTAACATTCTCCAGCTCTTTTTCCACAATCTCTTTCCACTCGTCCAGACTGTGGCTTCCGGAGTAAGTTTCGCCTACAATATTTCCGTTCTTATCAACAAAGAAGGTTTCCGGGAAAGCGGAGATTCCATTGAGACGTCCGTTCATCATTCCGGAATCCGGGATCAGGAATGGATAGGATGCCTTTGTTTTCTCCTGAAGTACCTGAGCCTTTTTCACTGCTTCCTCATCCTGCTTTCCATCACTGCCTACTGTATCCAGTGTCACGCCTACTACTCCCACACCTTTATCCTTCATCTCCTGATAAAGCTTCTCCAGATCAGGAATCTCATTGACACATGGAGAACACCAGGTGGTGAAAATATTTACCATAGTCAGATCATATTTGCTGAAGATATCCTGTGTGTAGGTTTTTCCGTCAACTCCTGTTGTTTCAAATTTACCTACATTTGTTCCTTCAGCTGCCTCTGTACTGTCAGAAGTATCCTGTGGCTGATCAAATGCAGAGAGCATCTGGAACGGGGTCATTTCTGTAAGTGTTACTTCAATCCCCTCCACATCCTTTAACAGGTCTGCATCTGCATCCTTGTTTGTGCTGAGATAATATTTATATTTGCCATCACTGCTGGTACCCAGTTCTTTATGCTCTGTGCAGCCGGTAATCGTATCCAGATCTTTCTGGGATTCCTCATCATACATTCCGATCACGCCTACTCTGCTGAGACTTTTCAGCCAGTCGTCATATCCGGTGCCCATCTTGTCCACCTCTGCATCCTTCTGCTCGTCTGTCAGGGTACACCAGCTTGCTGTGGCATATGTGACTGCATCTGCATTGTCATTCCATCTCTCATCTGTAAACATGGAAATGTTTTTCTTCTTCATCTGCTCTTTCAGGTCTTTGGAAATCCCTAATTTCATTCCAAGGAATGGATATTCATAAGTATCCTGCGCCGGCTGAGCAATCTCTGACGGTTTAAAGGAACCTGCGATCAGACCTTCAGAAGCTGCCACACTGCCATCTTCTGCTGCCTGAGCATCCTCACCATCCATCTGGACTACACCTGCTTCATCTGCAGGCACTGCAAGAGCCTCCCCTGCATGTACAGTTACAATACCTCCCATAGATGTCACGCTTAATACACCTGCTGCAAAAATCGCCATTAATCTCATTCTTCTGTTCTTCATTATAAGTAAGCTCCCTTCATTTTTTACTGTTACGATTTTTATAATATCAGAGTTAAAAGATCAGAAAGTCGTTCGTGCCTGCACGATAAGACTTTTGAATTTCCCGTATCTGCCGCGGGTCTGGATTTGTCCCCGCATAACAGACATCGTTTTATTGATATGCACACATTATAGCATCTGAGAAATAAAATCTGTGTTAAGAAAATAACTTTTTTCAAAATTTTATTCTGTAACCAATCCCAGACAAATCTGAAACATCGTCAAGCGGATATTCGCAATCCGCTTTGCTACGCGGCTCTACACCGAATAACTGCTCCGCAGTTTGATTCGGTTAAAAAACTTTATAATCAGATATTTTTAATTAATATGAAATCATTTTCTTTTTTACACGAATTTTATACTTAATGTGCTATGATAAAATTGATAATATATCAGAGTCAGAAATTGACTCGTACAAACACAAAAGGTCTTTTAGCCTTTTGATTCTGATATTATAAAACTATAAATCTGGAAATTCAAAAAGGAGACTATCATGCACATTTTAATTATAGAAGACGAAGAACAGCTCTGCCGTTCCATGGCAGAGGGGCTTCGCATGGACGGATATGAAATAGATACCTGCTTTGACGGGGAAGAGGGACTGGAATTATGTATGACAGAGAATTACGACCTGATTCTTCTGGATCTGAATCTGCCGGGAATTGACGGTCTGAAAATCCTGCGTCAATTCCGTACCTTCAATACCAATACTCCTGTTCTCATACTTTCCGCAAGAGTACAGATTCAGGATAAGGTAGAGGGACTGGATCTGGGAGCCAACGATTACCTCACCAAGCCATTTCATTTCGAAGAGCTGGAAGCCCGCATCCGCAGCCTCACCCGCCGCAAATTTATTCAGGAGGACGTTTGTCTGAGATGCAGCCGTATTACCTTTGACACACGCACAAGAGAAGCCAGTGTAGATGGCACACCTCTGGCTCTCACCAGAAAAGAAAGTGCACTTCTGGAATACTTTTTGCTTCACCGCGACCGGATCATCAGCCCTGAGGAAATGATCGAGCATCTCTGGGACGGCAGCGTGAACAGCTTCAGTAACTCCATCAGGGTGCACATTTCTTCTTTAAGAAAAAAACTGAGAACTGCTCTTGGATATGATCCTATACAGAATAAGATCGGACAGGGCTATATTATGGAGGACTAAATCTATGAAATTTTATTCAGAAAAACTTTCCCCCCGCAGGCTTTCCCTCCAGTGGCGGCTCACATTGCTGATCTCCGGGCTGGTTATCACAGCCTGTGCACTGATGTATTTTTTCATCAGCCGTTCTGCTGTGACCGGTCTGGAAGGGATTTCCGACTATGTGGTTCTGGTCACCCCAGACAATTCAAACCCAATCTCCATCAATGTAGATCCCAAAATCCTCATCCCTGATCTGGAGAACCAGATCCAGAATACCAAAAACAACTTTCTGTTCCAGAGCATGATCGCCACAGGTATCATTATTCTTCTCAGCAGTATCTGTACCTGGTTTGTCACCAGAAGAGCCCTGACCCCCCTGCGCAGATTCAGCGACAGGATCAGCCAGGTACAGGCTCAGAATCTGTCTGAACCGCTGGAAGTCCCACTCTCAGAGGATGAGATCTCACGTCTGACCAGATCCTTTAATGACATGCTTGCCCGCCTGGACAATGCCTTCTCTGCACAGAAACAATTCGTGGCAAGTGCAGCACATGAGCTTCGCACTCCCTTAGCTGTAATGCAGACAAATCTGGAAGTTTTTTACAAAAAGCCGGAGCACGCACCCCAGGAATACGACAGACTTTTCACTATGCTTCAGGAACAGACCGGACGACTTTCCCATCTTGCAGAAATCCTGCTGGACATGACAGGTCTTCAGACTGTAGAGCGTTCTGACACCATTTCCCTTGCAGCACTCACAGAAGAAGTTTTCTGCGATCTGGACCCGGTTGCAGACAAGCATCAGATCCGGCTTATTCAGACAGAAGGTGACTGTACTGTTACAGGCAGCTATATCCTTCTGTACCGTGCAGTCTATAATCTGGTTGAAAATGCGATCAAATATAACCGTCCTTCCGGTTCTGTCACTGTAAGCATTCATTCTGCAGAATCTGCAGTCCTGGAGGTAACCGACACAGGCATCGGTATCTCCCCTGAAAATCAGGAAAAAATCTTTGATCCCTTCTACCGTGTGGACAAATCCCGCAGCCGCGCCATGGGCGGTGCAGGCCTGGGTCTTGCTCTGGTAAGCGAGATTGCCAGACAGCACAAGGGTCAGGTAAAAGTGACCCAGAGCAGCGAAAAAGGCAGTACCATTGCCCTGATACTGCCTGTAACAATCCTTTAAATCAACTGACCATTGATTTTTTCTCTTATTTATTTTTTTCCAGAATCTGAATCAGTTTCTGTGTATCTTCCATTGTAGTAGCCCAGCTTGTGGCAAAGCGGATCACAGAGTGTGTCTCATCATACTTCTCCCAGAATCCGAACTCCACATCCTGGGCTATTTTTTTCATTACCTCATTGGACACAATGCAGAAGATCTGATTGGTGGGAGTATCCAGAGAAAGCTGATATCCATACTTCTTCAGTGCATCCTTGATCTGCTCTGCAGCTTCCATTGCAGGTTTACCGATCCGCAGGTACAGCCCGTCCGTAAACAGCTCACCAAACTGGATCCCTGCGATCCGTCCCTTGGCAAGCAGTGCTCCGTGCTGCTTGATGATCGTAAAGAAATGAGGAATCCGTCCTTTCTGCGGTATAACCACTGCTTCTCCAAACAATGCTCCGCATTTGGTTCCTCCAATGTAAAATACATCGCTAAGTTCTGCCAGATCAGTCAAAGTCACATCATTCTCCGGGCTTGCCAGTGCATAGGCAAGACGGGCGCCATCTACATAAAGAGGAAGATGATTTTCCCGGCAGACTTTGCTGAGAACTGCTAATTCCTCTCTGGAATACAGAGTACCATATTCTGTTGGCTGGGAAATATATACCATCCCGGGCATTACCATATGCTCATAATTGGCATCATCATAGAAATCCTTCACCAGCTTTTCAATCTGCGCTGCAGAGATTTTTCCATCTTTCTGCGGTACTGTCAGAACCTTATGTCCACCAAACTCAATAGCACCCGATTCATGAGTTGCAATATGCCCTGTATCCGCAGCCACAACTCCCTGATAGGATTTCAAAAGTGCATCGATCACTGTGGCATTGGTCTGTGTTCCGCCAACCAGCAGGAATACATCTGCCTCCGGTGCATTGCAGGCTTCTCTGATCTTTTCTTTCGCATCTTCTGTGTATGGATCCTGACCATAGCCCACTGTTTTCTCCAGGTTTGTCTCCATCAGCTTTTTCATGATTGCGGGATGCGCGCCTTCCATGTAGTCACTGGCGAAATATAAACGTGATTCTGTATTTTCCATTTTTATCGTTATGTCCTTTCTACTGCAATATCTGCGCATTTGACTTTTTTATTCATAGCTTCTATTCTGTACCGGAACACTATTCATTCTGTTACTCTATTTTTCTTAGCATTTCTCCCATCTGCTCTTCTGACTTTCACAGATGGAGTTCCACTGACAATTCCCACAGATTTCTTTCCTCTTTCCTGATGCCAGGATCTCTTTCTGGACAAGTTCTGTAAAATCATCAAATTCTATAATCTGTCCATTCTCCAGGCCACACAGTTCCAACACTGCATTGTCATATGCTTCTACAAGCGAAAAGGAAGAACAGCATCCTTTTTCATTATTCGGACAGGCAGAACAGATCTCGTCTGTATCTGCATGAAGCTGTATCTTCGCTCCCTTCTGGAAAATATCCAGCATTTCCTGCATATGTGCGGAAAACCCATTACTGTATCCCTCACCCTTGAAATATGCAAGGCACATTCCATGGTGAGGGCGTAGTGGAATATTTTTTATAAAAGACATCTTTGTGCACCCTTCTCCTTAATTTTTTAACATATTGGATACTTTAACACAAAGCGTTTTTATTGACAACTTTTTTTATTTTATAGTTTACAATCCAATAATTCTATATACTGATCGGATTTCATCAGACTTACTGGATAAAATCAGAAAAATCCTTTTTTACTTTTTCTTCATTTACCAGCCTTAGATACTCTCATATTATAAAAAAATGTTCCCAATGATGCCAGAATGATCAGCACATATCCTGTAAAGCTGTACTTATCCGGAATCTCTCCAAACAGAATAAATCCCAACATCGTGGCAAAAATAATCTGCGAATAGTCAAAAATGGAAATCTTCCCTGCAGGTGCATAGGTGTATGCAGCCGTAATCGTAAACTGTCCACCCGCTGCAAATAATCCTGCCATAAGCAAGGTCACAAGCTGTTTCATACTCATCGGAGTGAAATGAAATACCATCCACGGCACAACCGACAAGCAGGAGAAAAATGAAAAATAAAACACGATAACCGGTCCCTTCACTCCGTGAGTTCCCAGTACACGCACCATCGTATAGGCAATTCCTGCTCCCAGTCCACCGCAGACTCCGATCAGTGCCGGAACAAGTGCCGCATTCTGAAATCCCGGTTTCACTACAAATAAACATCCTATAAACGCCAGCACAACACATGCAGCCTGTGCCGGTCTGATCTTTTCCTTTAATAAAAGGAATGAAAAAATAATCGCAAAAAACGGAGACAACTTATTCAGAATCGATGCATCTGCCACCAACAGATGATCAATGGCATAAAAGTTACACAGAATTCCCAGTGTCCCGCACACACAACGCAGGATCAGCGGTCCCCAGTATTTCTTATCCACCTTCGGCACTGTACGATTCTTACAGAGAATTATCGCTGCAAACACAGCCGCCACCAGATTCCGGAAGAAACTCTTCTCCACAGACGGCAGATCACCTGCCAGACGTACGCTCACATTCATACAAGCAAAGAAAAACGCCGACAGGATGATCATTATCATACCCTTTATGTAATTTTCCTGTTTCATCAGATTTAACCTGCCTTTCTGTCCATGCAGACAGCTTCTTTTTCATAATATGCTGTCTGTCATCTACCTGTTAATCATAGCACGGACAATCGTTTTAGTACAAATAGATTTTTTATTCCAGCAACACTTTGAAAGGAACTGCTGACCTGATTTTACATCCCATTGACTTTTCCAGATGCTTGTGTTACCCTAACACAAGAAAATCTGCATAATGGATAATAACAACGGGAGCCTGTGAAACAGGCTGAGAGGAAGATAGATCTTCGACCGCACCTGATATGGATAATGCCAGCGTAGGGACTGTATTTGTATATTAAAATCTGCCAGTGTGTTATTCCGGCAGATTTTTTTGCAGGATTTTATCTGTTTCCTGCACAACTGATAATGTCTGCTTCGGCAGACCAAATCTTCATTTCAAGGAGGTTCATTATGAACACAGACAGATCAAAAACACTCAGAATGGTCATGCTCGCCATGATGGTTGCCATCGGCGTTGTCATCTCACCCATTCTGAGAATCGAGGGTATGTGCCCTACTGCACACCTGATAAACATCGTCTGTTCCGTACTTCTGGGACCGTGGTATTCATTGCTTTGTGCCACTCTCATCGGAATCATCCGAATGATGTTTATGGGTATCCCGCCACTTGCACTGACAGGTGCCGTATTCGGCGCATTTTTATCAGGCGTTTTCTACCGCGCTTCTCATGGAAAGATTATCTGCGCAGTGATCGGTGAAATCTTCGGAACCGGTATCATCGGCTCTCTGGTTTCCTATCCTGTAATGGCATTTCTTATGGGCAGAAGCGGACTGAACGCATTTTTCTATACACCAATGTTTCTGGCAGCAACCTGCATGGGAGGCACTATTGCCTATTTCTTCCTGAAAGCATTAAGTCACGCAGGAATGCTTGCCAAATTCCAGCAAAGTCTCGGAGCAAGAGTATATGATCGAAAAGCAAACAAAACTCAGGCCGCTGACCAGGTCAGCCCAGCCACTGATACACTGCATCACTAATCCAATTTCTATCCATGACTGTGCCAACATCATTCTGGCTACAGGGGGACGCCCCATTATGGCGGAACACCCTGCAGAAGTGGCAGAGATTACAAGCCGCGCCCAGGCATTGGCACTGAACCTTGGAAATATTACAGACGCACGCATGGAGTCCATGCCGAAAGCCCTGGAAACCGCAGCCAGGCTTCACCTCCCGGTTATGCTTGACCTGGTAGGGACTGCTTGCAGTTCCCTGCGCTATGAATTTGCACAGAAACTTATGACCATCCACATGCCACAACTCCTGAAAGGCAACATGTCCGAACTCCTTGCCATGTCTGGTCAGACTGCACACGCCATCGGTATAGACGCAGGCGCACAGGATGTCCTCACAGATGCCAACTGCTCCCACCTGAAGAAGCTTTTCCAGGAAAAAGCAGCCCAGTGGAACACAACTCTCCTGATCACCGGCAAAAAAGACATGGTTGTTTCCCCAGACAAATGTGCATTTATTACAAATGGCACTCCTGCCATGTCACAGATCACCGGAACAGGCTGCATGCTTGGAATGATCTGTGCCACATATCTGGCAGTCACTGATCCTTTCACCGCTGCCGTGACCGCTGCCACTGAATTCGGCATAGCCGGAGAAAAAGCAGAAAAAAACAGCTCCGGCCCCGGAAGTTTCCAGGTGGAACTGCTTGATCAGTTTTATAATTTGCCAGCACAGGATTACCTTTTCTCACAATAATTTATCTTCAAAAAAAGTTCCTGTCAGATGACATAGATTAATTTATTCATATCATCTGCAGGAACTTTTTTTACCCTATATCTCTCAATATCTCTGCCTTTTCATTATATTACTTCCGCCCTGCGCATCTTCGCCAGCTCTCTTCTCGCAAACACAATTGCCAGCACAAATGCCGCCGCATCCGCAATCGGACCTGCATACATCACACCGTCAATTCCCATAAACAGTGGGAAAATAATGATCAGCGGCAGCAAAAAGATCACCTGTCGTGTCATTGACATCACAATACCAAGCTTCGCCATTCCGATAGAAGTAAAGAAACAGGAAGACATAGGCTGAATGCCATTTGCAAATGTCATAAACATAAAAATCTTCAGATATCGTTCTGCGAACTGGAAATACAGATCACTTCCTGTTCCAAAGATACTCACAATCTGATGTGGGAACAGCTGGAAGCACGCAAAAAATATAGTCGCGATCACTGTACAGGCAGTTATTGAATAACGATATGTCTGTCGAACTCTGTCGTATTTCTGTGCCCCATAATTGAATCCCCAGATTGGCTGACTTCCCTGGGAAATACCGATGCAAATTGCCATAAATACCATATTAACCTTGGAAATAACACCTACACATGCAATAGGAATATCACTTCCGTAGACAGAATTTCCACCATAATAACGCAGAATATTGTTCAGTACGATCTGAACAACTGCCATTGCGATCTGATTAATACAGGAAGCCATCCCCAAAGAAACAATCGCCTTAAGATAAGAGAGCTTCGGCTTCAGCATCGCCCCTGTCAGATACATCTTTCGAAACTTACAAAAATATACAATAACCAGAACTCCGGAAACAATCTGTCCAATCACCGTTGCCCAGGCAGCTCCTTTGATCCCCCATCCAAAACCAAAGATAAACAGCGGATCCAGAATGGTATTAATAATCGCTCCTGTCATGACACAGGTCATAGAATAAGTCGGGCTTCTGTCCGCTCTGACTACATGATTTCCACCAACAGACAAAATATAAAACGGAAGTCCCAATGCCGTAATTCCGGTATAATCAACTGCATACGGCATTACATCTGTCGTCGCTCCAAACAAAATCAGCAGTGGTTTCAGAAACACCAGCACAATCGCCACAAGGATCACACCGCTGATCACCAACGATGACAAAGCCGTTCCCGCGATCCCGCTTGCCTTCTTCTCCTGCCCTGCGCCCATTTCCAGGTTATAATTCGAAGCCCCTCCGATTCCCAGCAGTAATGCCAGCGAAGTAGCAATGGTCGTAACAGGAAATGCCACATTCGTCGCTGCATTTCCCAGCATTCCCACGCCCTGTCCAATAAAAACCTGATCCACAATATTGTACATCGCACTGACCAGCATACTGATGATCGCCGGAATCGCAAACTTCGCGATCAGGCTGCCCACTGGTGCTGTACCAAGTGGATTCTGCGCCTGTGAATTCATATCCTGCGCATTTTGACTGTTTTTTCCCAAGTAAAATCCTTCCTCTCTTTATCATATTGATATATTTCATCCCTGATAATTCCATAATAAAGCACTTGTCAGAATAAATTTTATTATTCCCCTGCTTTATGCCGTATTATTTACTTTAACATTTATTCTCCTTCCCTGCAACGAAAAAAACATGCAAACTCTTTCTGAATTTAAAGATCGTTCGCATGCTTTTTAGTCTCTTTTTACCCCAATTACTCTGTACTATAACAACAGAAGGATTTTATCTATATTAGATTACAGCATCTCAATCAGTGCCGCAATACGTGTATTAAGCTGTCCTATATCAGACTGGGAATAATCTGTCTCTACATGCAGATAAGGAATCTTCTTCTCTTCCCTCACAAATCTTCCAACTTTACCTGCCTCCACGTTATAAGTATGACAGGCCTGCAAAGTCATCTCCACAACAGCTTCCACCTGATACTCGTCGATCAGCTCATTCAGCAGTTCAAAACGGTTCGGATTCGGAGTCATAACAGAACATCCGATATTCAGATAACGTCTTGCAATTGCCTCATAGATATCCGGGTCACTTTCATCAATGAGTCTGTCCACACTCTTCGCACCAGAGCAGTTTTCAAATGCAACTACCACTCCACCGTTTTCTTCAATGGCTTTTACCACTTTCATGGTAGCACCACCCATTGGACATCCGGTAATTAAGATACGATGTTTCTTACCCTCATTCTTACCTGCTGCATATTCTTCTTTCACTTTCGCAGTCAGTGCATCAATCTCTGCCGGAACTTTGGAGCGGTCGAATTTGAAAGTAGTTCCATACAATACATTATAGAGATTCTCGCCCTTCATCGGTGCCGGATCCAGTTTCATCAATTCATAGAAATCTTTCAGTGCACGACGCCCTTCATTACTGATGCGAACCGCCTCGCGCAATTTCTCCTCTGTGATCTCCACCTCAAATTTCTTCTCCAGATATTCTTTGAATCGGATGATCTCACTCTTCCAGTACTGTAATGCAGCTTCTGTCTGCTTATGAGGAAGTTCCAGAATAAATACATCTTTAAATTCAGACATAAACTCATACATTTTCTTCTTTCCGTCGCAGGTAGTCTCACCAACCACAACATCTGAGAAATAGAAGAATGGACATTTATCTGTCACTGCGAAACCATAACTTGCCTTGATCAGCGGACAGAGATTTTTCGGCAGTGTCTGCTCTGCTACAGGAATTGTCTCATCAGACATGGAACATAAACCTACAGAAGCAGCTCCCATTGCCATTGCAATCTCCTGTGGGAAATATGTACAGTAAGAACCAATAACCGGAATATTCTGATCCTTGATCTTCTTGATGGCAAGAAATGAATTCTTCCTCTGTTCTGCAAACTCCTCAAATACCTCTGGTAACTCTTTAATTACTTCCATCTTTGTGTCTCTCAACTTTCTATATAGTTTTTATATTTTGATGTTTCAACCTTACTCCTACTGCTTTCGCATCATTTTCTACGATGTTCATTTATTTCTTTTTCTCTTTAGCAAGCAATGATGCTCCAAATGCTCCTGCATATCTTCCGTCTTTCATAGCTTCAACCATACATCCCAGATTCTCCGAAAGAATCTCTACGAAATACGGACATTCACTCAGTCCCCCTGTAAGAATCACCGTCCCGGGAAGCTGCTTTCTCCTGGCAAGCTGTGCAACCTTTTCCGCCACAGAATTTACTACTCCCGCAGCTATATCTTCTCTGCTTCGCCCCTCGCCGATCATACTGATCACCTCGGATTCCGCAAACACCGTACACAATGAACTGATCGGTACCGCAGTTCCCTTCGCTGCCAGATCAAACAACTCCGCAATCGTAACTCCCAGTCGATTCGCCATAATCTCCAGAAACTTCCCGGTTCCTGCAGAACACTTATCATTCATAAGAAAATCCTGGATCATTCCTTGCTTCACCAGGATCACTTTCGTATCCTGGCCACCTACATCAATGATCGCGCAGTCATTCCCCGCCATCTCTCTGCCACCTCTCCCATGACAGGTGATCTCTGTGATCACAAAATCCGCATAATCCACAGCCACACGCCCATATCCTGTAGCTGCTACACGAACTTCCTCACTCTTTACATCAATCCCTTCATCCAGAAGCCTTGATGCTATTTCCGATGCCGTTTCCTTACTGCTCCACCCTGTAGGCAGCACAAACTTTATTTCCCTGTCACCGGTTACAACTGTCTTCGAAGCAGTTGAACCGATATCAATTCCAACGTAATACACCCTTTCTCATCCACCTTCATTTCTCCGATTTCGTTTTTATATCTTCTATTATATACGAATACTTCTCTAATCAAAAATTTAAAACACAAATAAAAGCAGAGGATTTATTTCATTTGTCAATAAATCACACCTGCTTTTATTCTGACTTTATCTCTTGTCATCTACACATCCATGACCAGTACTTTTCATACAATCATCCGCAATATTTGCAATCCGCTTTGCAGTTTATTCAGTCAAAATCTCGTATGTTTGTTCACATATCTGGCCTTATACTTGGAATACACAATCGTCTGATCCTTATACAGCCCATAATATCCGGAAGCCGCATAACTGATAGACACCGCGATCAGATAAAACGAAACGCCTTTAAACCCAAACATCTCAAACGCGATCAGGATGGACGTGATCGGACAGTTCGTCACACCGCAGAATACTGCTGCCATCCCACATGCAGCACAGATAGACGGTGAAAGTCCAATCCAGTTACCCATCGTGCATCCAAAAGTTGCACCAATACAAAATGACGGCACAATCTCACCACCCCGGAATCCGGCACGCATGGTCAAAGCTGTCAGGATCAGTTTCCACAGGAAATCAAACGTTCTTGCCTGCCCGTCCTCCACTGCTTTCTCGATCAGTTCCGCGCCGGCACCCATATAATCAGTAGTTCCCAGAAGCATGGTGATTCCAATCACCAGACAGGCTCCCACAACCACACGGATATACGGATTCTTAAAATATTTTCCATAAGTTCCTGCAACTCCATTCAGCACCATACAGAACACAATACTGACCACAGCACATCCGGCTGCAACAACGCCCATCTTCAGTCCTGTCTCAATGGTCAACTCCGGAATATCCACTACATGAAAGGCCTCCGGTGTAACTCCCATACCAGCTGCAAACCCGGATGCGATCAATGACGCGATCATACATGGCATCAGCGCCGTATAATACATAACCCCAACACTCACAACTTCCAGGGCAAATACAGCAGCAGCCATCGGCGTTCCAAATAATGCAGAGAACGCCGCACTCATACCGCACATTACGATCACATGCCGGTCCTCTTCGTCCAGATGGATCCATCGTCCAAGCTGATTCGCAATACTTCCGCCAAGCTGGATTGCTGCACCCTCACGCCCTGCAGAACCACCTGCCAGATGAGTAAATGCCGTAGAAATAAAAATCAGCGGTGCAGACAGAAGCGGTACATCATCCTGGGATCTCACCGTAGAAAGCACCTGATTCGTGCCTCCGTCATCCTTGCCGAACTTCTCATACAGAAACACAATGATCAGCCCCATCACAGGCAGCAGATAAAATATCCATCCATTCTCTTTCCTGTAATTCGTCACACCTTTCAGCATAAAAGAAAACAGCGTACTGGCTGCTCCTACAATACATCCCACAAGCACCGCCAGCATCAGCCACTTCACAAGATTTCCTACATCCCTCTGGATCTCACCGCTGTAATATCGCAGCTTTCTTTTCAGTGGCCTTTTCTCTTCCATGCTCTGTTCTTTTGTGCTGTTCTCCTGAACTACACTCTTTTCCTCTTTCTCCATTTCCCCTCAAACCTTTCTTAAATATAACCCGTTTTCCCCATTTTATCATATATATTTAAATAAAAAAATAAGAAAGAATCCTGCTTACAGGATTCTCTGCCTGTGGTGGGCGCTTCAGCGACATAATTCCTCTTATACAAAAAAGACCTTTATTCCAGACATCTCCCGGTATCTGGAATAAAAGTCTTACGGATCAGCAACTTTCTATCAGCCTTTCAGTCTGCACACCATATCCCACAGTGCTTTCGCAGAATTGAAGTTCTCCGGAATGATATCTGCCGGAGTAATCGTGATATCATAAGTATCCTGTAATTCACTTACGATAGACAGGATCGCGAAGGAATCAAGGATTCCGTCATCAATTAAAGTATCGCAGTTCTCAAAGTCTGCATCCGGCTGGATTTCTTCCAGAAGTTCGATTAATTCTTCCATTTCGTAATCTCCTTATCTGTTTTTATTTTTCTGAATTTAAAGTGTCTGTATGTATACCATCCCGCACCAGACGTAGTCCCTCTTCCTTCGTCCAGAAATAGATTCTCGGAAGCGGACGGCTTAAGAACAGATAAATTCCCTCTGTCACGGAATAAGCACCTACCCTTTCGAATACCAGTATATCATGGATCTTCGGTTTATGCAGTGGAAAACGCTTCACAACCACATCGCTTACTGTACATAAGGCACCGCACAGATTCCAGTTCTCCTCTTTCCCTTCTGTCTTCTCTGTTCCGTCAGGAGCAAGCTGTGTGCAGTAGGGCTGTTTCATCGCCATGGCCTGTCCATAATAATTCAGATGATTGATACCGCCATCCATAATGATATACGGCTGTTCTTTATTTACTTTCATATCTACAATAGAAGTAACATAATATCCGCAGGCTGCTGCCAGGAAACGTCCCATTTCAAGCACAATCCTGCTCTTGAATTCAAGCCCGTCAAGCAGTGTCCGGAACTCACCCAGCACAGCTTCCATTTCCTCTGCCTTATCCTTCTTAAAGTACGGTACAAAGAAGCCCGGACCATATTCCAGTACCTGCGCCTGAAAACCACTCTGCTCCTTCAGCTCTCCCATAAATCCGTCCAGATGCTCCAGTTCCTCTTTCATCTGTGCCAGATCTTTCTTCTGTGTACCGGAATAGAACTGAAGTCCCTGAATTTCCACACCGCTGAAATCATTTCTGTGTGAAATGATCCCACGGATCTCGTCTTCATCTACGCCGAACTGATTTCCGCTGGTAACACGGATCAGTACAGAAATCTTCATCCCCAGCTTCATTGCAGTATCATTCAGGATATGCAGATGCTGCATGGATTCTACTGTATAAACACCTTTTCCTTTATAAGTGGAAAGTACGTACTCTATATCTTCCGGATTCTTATATACACCGGAAAGTACGATACGCTCCATAGGAACTCCCACACGCTCACAGATCCTGAATTCTCCAGGTGAACACACCTCGAAAGAAGGAACCACATCCATCATGGGACCTGTCAGAAAAGGATTGGCCTTCATAGCATAACACAACTCTGCCTTTTCTCCAAGACAGCTGTGCACTTTTTCCACAAATTCTTTCATCCTGTCCAGATCAAATACATAAGCTGGTGTAGGAGTCTTTTCTTTCTCGATCAATTCTTTGATAAATCCATATGCGGAACTCATTTGCCTTCCTCCTGATACATTTCAGTAAGTGCTTTTCTGTCAATTTTGCCATTCTTTGTAAGAGGCATTCTTTCTACCTGTCTGAACACATTCGGTACCATAAATGCAGGTACATACTGTCCCAGTGCTCTCGCCAGGGGACGTCTTTCAATCTCGCCTTCATAGAAGGCCACGATCTTACTCTTCGCTGTGTCAAAAATACAGCAGCTTCTTACAATCTCCGGAACCTTATCCATAGCTGCCTCGATCTCTCCCAGCTCGATCCTGTGTCCCATATGTTTGATCTGGAAATCTTTGCGCGTTGCGAAACACAGCTCACCCAGCTCATTGTAATAAGCCAGGTCACCGGTTCTGTACATAGGCTCCAGATATCTGTCATTCAGTGGATTCTGTACGAAAGCTTTCGCAGTCTGTTCCCTGTTCTTATAATATCCCAGAGCCAGGGCACTTCCGGATACACACAGTTCTCCGTTTTTATTCCTCTCTGTGATCAGCTTATCTTCCTCATCCAGAAGGAAAACTTTTTCATTAGGGAATGCCTTACCCATAGGAAGTACATCACCTGGCTGGAATTCTCTGTCTACAATGTAATAGGTACAGTTACAGGTGATCTCAGTTGGGCCGTAAATATTTACATACATTACATCCGGCAGATATTTTCTCCAGATATTCAGATGTTTCACGGGCATTGCCTCACCTGAGAAAAGGATCTTCTTAATATTATCCGGAACCTTATACTCGAAACCATTTAATGTGGAAATAATGCACAATGCTGATACTGCCCATACCAGAGTTGTTACTTCACGTTCGATCAGATAATCGATCAGCTTCATAGGGAAGGAGAACAGCTGTCTCGGAACAATCTGTACTGTAGCTCCTGTTTTCAGTCCAGAATAAATGTCTTTAACAGATACATCGAAATCCCACGGTGCCTGATTTCCCATTACATCCTTATCCGTAATGTCAAACAATTCTGTAAAGCAGTCAATGAAATCCAGTACCGATCTGTGTCCTACTACAACTCCTTTCGGAACTCCTGTAGAACCGGATGTAAAAATTCCATACAGAGGATCTACATCCAGTGCCTGCTCACGGATAGCTTTCAGTACTTCCGGATTCTCCGGTTCTGCTGCAAGTTCCGGTGCCATAAGTACTGTTCCGTGGAAGTCCAGCTTCTCCAGATCCTTTAAATATTTCTCAGAAGTAACGATCACATCACTGTCCAGGATTCCCAGGATCTGCTGCAGTCTGCTTGCCGGCTGTTTGGTATCCATCAGTACATAGAAGCATCCCGCATAAACAGCTCCCATGAAGATTCCAATTGTTTCTACACTCTTTTCCATAAATACCGGAACCGGATTTCTCGGAGTAAAATGTTTCGCCAGTGCAGTTCCTGTTCTTCTGGCAGTATTCTCAAGTTCGCTGAACGTACAGGATGTATTCTCATCTGCAAAAGCTGTTTTATCCGGATATTTCTTCGCTGATCCTTCCAGATATTCCAAAATACTTGTTTTCATAAAAATTCCTCCCTCCTGTTATAAAGCCTTGTTCTTCATCATTCGTTATTTACTTTCCAGTACCTGTGCAAGGACTTTGGAATAAGCTCTTGCAGCATCACCGTTCATATGTCCGTCATAGTCTGTATAAGCTTTCAATTCATGTGTAAACGCTTTAAAATACTGTGTATTAAAGTTTACATATTCCACACCCTGTTCTTCAAAAAACTGTCCGAAGTATTTCCAGGCTGCATTATAATTATCACTGTAATCTCTCAGTGTATCAATCGGTATCGGAGTTGAAACTGCTACAAATTCAATATCATTTGCCTTGCACAGCTCGATCAGTTTCTGAAGATATTCCATATTCTGCTGATTCACTTTACCTTCTTCATAGAGCTTGGGCTCAGATTTCTTCAGCTTCGTCACATCCACCGGATATCTTTCGATAAATCCACTCTCATGATATTCCTGTGTATCACTCTTTAAATGTGAAACATCATAATCCCCTGTGACCTTCTGTGTAAAGGTATCTTTCACCTTCGGAACTTCATAGCTCAGTGAATATTCATACCATGGAAACAGGATGGTACGGAAGTTACATTTGGCAATGGAATTCCAGAAATATTCCAGTTTTGCTTTGGAAAAAGGAAACTCATGATAGAACAGAAGATAGTTATTTCCTTCTTCTTTCTCTGTTACAAAATATCCAGGATCCACTTCATAAATGATCCTCTTCGGATTCTGTTTCTCTTTGATCAGCTTGGTAAGATAATAAGCATCAATCCCGTATTCCCCACCTACGCACATGTTATGTCCGCTGCGGCCTGTAACTTCTTCCATTGTGTCAGGATCAATATCTGTCATTCCATGGGAAGTTCCCAGAATAATATCATCAAATTGCTGTGTTACAACTGTATGTACATCGTTTCTCATAAACGTACACGGATAAAGTGCCAGATCCAGTCCCACAAGAAGGGCAATGCAGATCATCAGCACCAGGAACGTTTTTAATGTTTTCTTAAAATTGTGCATAAATAAATCCTCTCGCTACTGCTGTTGATCCGAAGAAGCCAATGGATGCAAGCAGACAAAAATAAATGATCACTGTAACCGGCAGGCTCAGTCCTGAAAGTGTTTCTCTTATCTTCATGCCCCGTTCCTGAAGAACACTTACGATAAAGAGGATCACACATCCAACTGCCAGGATTGCCAGTGCATAAGGGGTAAATGCTGTTCCTTCTTTTCCCGCCGGGATCAGGAGCAGCTGCGACGGAGTGAACTTCGTAACAGACAGTTTCATCATATGGAAAGCCTGTCCTACTGTATCCGCCCTGTCAAAGAACCAGCTGATATTTACCAGGATAAATGTACGGATGATCATAAACACATGATACCAGTTTTCTTTTCCTGTGATGTTCAGTTTCTTTTTCCAGTTTCTGTAGTTCTCTGCCATCAAGCCGCTAAATGCAATGATAATACCATTGTACATACCATAGACAATGTATTTCCATGCAGCTCCGTGCCACACACCTACTACGAAGAATACGATCAGGTTTGCCAGGCAGATCGGAAGAGTACGTCCGGTTTTTTTGCCGAAGACTTTCTTTCCCCATTTGCCAAATTTTCCCATCCATCTGGAAAGAGTGACCGGATAGAATACATAATCTTTCATCCAGGTACCAAGTGTGATATGCCAGCGATGCCAGAAATCCGTGATGGAAATGGAGAAGAACGGACGCTTGAAGTTCTCATCCAGCTCAATCCCAAACATAGAGGCAATACCAATGACCACATCCATACCACCGGAGAAATCTGCATACAGCTGAATGGTATAGAATAATACTCCGAAAAGTGCCAGACCGCTGTACTGATCCGGATTATCGAAGATCGCATCTACGAAAACTGCTGCCCAGTCTGCCAGGATCATCTTCTTAAAGAATCCCCACAAAATTCGTTCGAAACCTCTGGTAATATTTTTCCCCTCGAATTTATGCGGCTCATAGAGCTGATGGGCCAGACGGCTGTATCTGCCGATCGGTCCCTGCAGAATCTGTGGGAAAAAGGATACGAACAGCGCATATTTCACAGGATTCTTCTCTGCATCACAGCGCTTCCAGTATACATCCAGCAGATATCCGGAGGACTGGAAGGTGTAGAAAGAAATTCCCAGAGGAAGAAGGATCTCCATTCCTCTTAAATTCATGTGAAACAGCGCATTCAGATTTTCTACAAAGAAATTTGTATATTTTACCACACCCAGCATACCGAAGTTCAGCACCAGTCCCAGAATCAGAAGATTACGGGCACTTTTCTGACTTCCCTTGGTCTTCATTTTCTCAACGCCAAGCGCTACAAGCCAGGTAACCAGAGTGGAAAAAAGCAGGAATCCAACGTATTTCACGCCTCCTACCAGATAATAAATGTAGCTGAAGCACAGAAGCACCAGCCACTGACATTTCTGTGGCACAATGTAATAAACCAGCACACTTGCTGCCACAAATAACAAAAACAGATTTGATACTAACGACATGATATTTTTCTCTCCTGAACCTAAACAGGTTGCTGCACTAATTGCTTAATGCAGCAACCCCTGTCTTTTAACAATTATATAACCGAATCAGAATCACTTTTTCTGGTTCAGTTTTGAATGTCATTCCGGGCTTAGTTTAAAAGTCCGTTATCCAGACATCTGTTTCCACCGTCGTCAGATCCGCCGTCATCGGAACCACCATCATCAGAATCACCGTCATCTCCGGAATAATCATAGTCATCTCCGGAATAATCATAATCATCTCCGGAATAATCATAATCATTGCTGTAATCGTAGTCATTACTGTAATCATAATCACTGCTGTTATCATAGCTCTGAGTGGACTGTGAAGATGTCTGTGCCGGTGCTTCTGTTGGCTTCGGTGCAAGTGCCTGCTCTGTTTCCAGAGTATTGAAGGACTTCTTCTGGCTTGTGCTGTCGAATACCAGGTAAGCTACTTCACCTTCCAGATGAAGTTCTGCTTCTTCTGTATCACCGAATGGGAATGTGTGGATCTCTGCTGTTGTTTCATCCTCGAAAGTAAGCTGGATATTGTACTTCGGAACTTCTTTCTCAGCTTCTGCATCCTTGGAATCTTCTTCCTTGGTTTCCTCAGTATCCTTTGCTTCTGCATCTTTCTCTTCGTCCTTTGCATTCGGATCGAACCAGAGAACTCTTTCCTCATCTGTCTCAAATTTATCTTCGTCTTTCAGGAAATTGTCCGGATATTTCTCATCTTTTTCATTCTTTACAGTTACACCTGTGATCACCTTGCCTGTAAGGTTTTTCAGCTTTACGCTGAGTACTCCCTCTTTATCTTCTTCCGGTTTCTCACCGATAGTTTTTAATTCTTCCTCTTTCGCTGCATCTGTGGAATCAGTTTCTGCTGTGTCCTCTGTCTTGGCTGTATTGTCTGCTGCCATAGCTGCCTGGCTGAAGAGAAGGCTTGTTCCCAGTGCTGCTGTCATCAATGCTGTTACGATTTTTTTCTTCATGATTTCTGTCCTTTCTGACTGTCTGAATTGGCTTTTCTGTCATTGCTGAGTTTACTCAGATTAGTTTAAACGTTTGTAATCAATATATTTCAGAGTTTTTGGTGCACCATATTTTAATTTATATCCATTCAGTTTATATTCCTTCTGGAAATTCGGATCATATACATAAGTAGTTCCTTTATAATCAATCTCTACCCATGCATGTGCACCCTTACCAGATGATTTCTTAAAATATCCTTTTACATAATGTGCATCACTTCCGGATACCTTCGCCATCCAGTAGAATGTAGCTGCCATAACATAGCAGTCACCTCTCTGTCTCTGGAAACCATAGATTCCGTAATTTCCCGGTGTTTTCTTTGCAACTTTTACATTGGCTGTATACGGAATGGAAGCACTCCAGTTAAATGCTTTCTTTAAATTTCCTCCGTACATATCCAGTCGTGTTGCTGCAAGAGTTTCTACCTGATTCATCTTTTTCGCTTTGCCCTTGGAATTAATCTTGTAGTAAACATTCTTTACTTTCTTATATACGACTTTACCCGTTACATCGAAGTGATATTTCACTTTACTGATAGTTTTGGTAACATTTGTTACTTTCTTACCGTTTACATAATAGTACTTCTTTGAAGAATCCCAGCCGTTCTTCTTGGACGCTGTAGCACTTGATACAGCGATATCTTCGGCATTTTCAACGCTGTGAACTGTTGTCTCGGAAGCCACGATCGGAGCTGCCGGTGTAAATGCCATTACTGTACTGAGCATTAAAGCTGTTAACTTTTTTCTGTTCATTCTGATTTCCTCTCCTTTTCTATCTCCATCTAGTTATAACACTCTCTACCACTTCTGCACTGCTGCCCTCTCCATATGGACGGAACATATTTAACTCGATATTTGCATAAGTATAGGTTACATCCCATCCGTTTCCACCCAGGAAGCAGCTTTGTTTACTGATCTTTACTTTTTTTACCTGTTTTCCAAGCAGTTTTTTCAGCTTTACCGCATTCTGCTGATATTTTGTGGCATTCTTCTGGTACTTTTTACGATCAGGAACAGCTGTATAGGTTCTGTATACTTTGGACTTGGCCTGATTATACGCACCTGTCTTGGTATCAAAATAATACAGAATCGCTCTGCCATATGGTTTAGTGCTTGCCATATGGAAACCAGTTACTCTGTGTCCGTATACATCGAATCCATAATATTTGTTATCAATCTTCTTAATCACAATACCATATCTTCCCTGGAAATCCTTATCTGCCTGATAAGCTGCTCCATTCTTCTGGAAATAATAGATACATCCGGAAGAAGATTTTCCCCACTGGTTTTTAATCATCTTACCTTTTGCATTATAACCGTAACGTTTGCCTGATTTGGTTTTTACCTGTTTCACAGCTGTCATTTTTGTGGCAGCCTGTACAGTAACTGCCTGCTGATCTGAGATAACCGGAGTCAGCATCATGAGCAGACAAAGCATTACTGCAAATAACTTTTTGAATTTCTTCATTTTTTCTCTCCTCTTTTAAAATTTTATTCTGTGTTCCACTGTATAAGCAGGACGTGAAGCTGCACCAAACAGCGTTCCATACATGTTATCATAATAAAGCCCATTGATCATTACGAAACTGTGTCCGTCCGGAATGGTGATCACGTATGGCTGATAGCCCAGCTCCTTCGCAATGGCAGCTACGCAGCTTGCAATTCCATAACAGTTTCCTGTCAGCCCTGTCCGGAACATCTGTAATGCATATTTATACACCCAGTTCTTCGTCTTGAATTCCTGAGGTGTGGGGTCCATATATCCTACGAAATTGGTATATGCCATGATATAACGGAAACAGGAACGGAATTTCTCATAATTGCTTGCTCCCGCATTGCTGTGCTGTGCGATAAAGCTTCTAGCTGCAAATTTACACTGTACCTGTGTCATATTTGTGGCATATCCGTTCTTATTAAACTTAATGCCCTCCACTGTAGTACCTGCAGCACACTTTCCTCTCTTATCAGCATAGTACATTTTACCATTTAGCTCACGCCATCCTGTAAGCGCTCTTCCCCTGGCATTTACCAGGTATTTCACTTTGTTTACAGTTACAACGGCTGTTTTACCAGGCTCAACCCTCTGGGCCTTTTCATTGAAAACATAAAATACGCCTCTGACTTTATATGGGCCGTCATGAGCAGCAACTGTATTGGACTTAAACCAGTAATGCTTTCCATTTACCGTTTTCCAGGTGCTTGTGACCCTTTTGTTTTTTACATAGTAGCGATAAACTCTGCCCTCTTTTACCAGACCTTTTTTCACAGGTTTGGGAGTTGGCTTGGGCTTCGCTGTTGGCTTCGGCGTGATCGTAGGTTTGGGAACTATTGTGGTTTCCAGTTCAGGTGTTAAAGCAGCCGACTGTGCTGCGCTGATGCTCACACCGCCTGTACCCAGTATAAGGGTCAATGCACATACTGCCAGACCAAGTTTCCAGGGAACAAATCTGCTCTTCTTTTTCATTCTCATTTTCCTTTCATATCCACTGCAGAACTGCCCGGATATTCTGGTTCTCCTTTCCATTTTTATAAAACAATTATATTATATTCTACCCGTAATTTCAATCAAGACAGTGTTAATTTTGTATAATTATCACCTTGACGAAAAGGCCGTATAAGGGTGTATCATAATAACGAAGTTAAAGGAGGTACACTATATGTTTAATACACTTGAAGAAAAGACTGAAGAAAAAGCAATGGTACAGTTCCTTGAACGTTTTACTGATTATCCATTTCTGGTAAAGTTCAAGAATTCCGAATATCACATCGGTGAAGGCACTCCCACATTCACAGTTCATTTCAAAAAAGCCATTCCACTGGGTGACCTGATGAAAAGTACTTCTCTCGCACTGGGCGAGGCTTACATGCGCGGAGATCTTGATATTGAAGGAAACCTCTATGAGGCACTGGATCATTTCCTGGGACAGATGGGTAAATTCTCAACCAATGAGTCTGCATTGAAAAAGATCATGTTCAGTTCCACCTCAAAAAAGAACCAGGAAAAAGAAGTAACCAGCCACTATGACATCGGCAATGATTTCTATAAATTATGGCTGGATGAAACCATGAGTTACTCCTGTGGCTATTTTATTCATGAAGATGATTCCTTATATCAGGCCCAGGTAAACAAAGTTGACTATATACTGAAGAAACTTTATCTGAAAGAAGGTATGTCCCTTCTGGACATCGGCTGTGGCTGGGGATTTCTCCTGATTGAAGCAGCCAAAAAGTACAAGATCCATGGTACAGGCATTACCTTAAGCCATGAACAATATACAGAATTTCAGAATCGTATCAAAGAACAGCATCTGGAAGACTATCTCACCGTAGAATTAATGGATTACAGAGATCTGCCGAAGCACAATTACCAGTTTGACCGCGTAGTCAGTGTGGGTATGCTTGAACATGTAGGCAGAGATAATTATCAGCTTTTCCTGGATTGTGTGGAAAAGGTTCTGAAACCTGGCGGATTATTCCTTCTTCATTTCATCAGCGCCCTGAAAGAACATCCGGGTGACCCATGGATCAAGAAATACATTTTCCCGGGTGGAACTGTTCCAAGTCTGCGTGAGATCCTCAATCATATGGCTGAAGATAATTTCCACACTCTGGACATCGAAAATCTCCGTCTGCATTATAATAAAACCCTGCTTCACTGGGAAAAGAATTTCAGAGATAATCTGGATAAAGAAAGAGAAATGTTTGATGAAGACTTCCTCCGCATGTGGAATCTTTACCTGTCTTCCTGCGCAGCCACCTTCCACAACGGAATTATCGACCTGCACCAGATCCTGATGACGAAGGGAATCAATAACGAACTTCCTATGACACGTTGGTATTAGTCATTATAGTACTGTTGTTTCGTATATGATATTCGTACTATTGACTCCTGCGGTGTGACAGTAATATAACTGGTACTTCAACGCAACGTGTTCTTGCCAGAGATTCCTTTGGTATCATAAAAACATTACAAAAGTAATTTTCTATAATTACGGCACAAAAAAGTTCCATACGGTATATAATAAATAATACCGCATGGAACTTTTTATTTATGCCCTGCTAACCAGGCATCCATTCTGTCAAAATATTCTTCGCAGATTTCTTTCATTTCCGGCACTGCATCTTTACCGCTCTCATCATAAACTCCCAGCACCACGAATCCAGCTGTTTTCGCAGTCTGTGCTGCATGAAGCGCATCTTCCCAGATGATTGTTTCCTCCGGCTTACTTCCCAGAAACTCTGCTGCTGCCAGATAAATATTCGGTTCATCTTTCCCCGATCCAATCTCTGTGCAGGTAAAAATCTTTCCAAAATAATCTGCCACACCATTTCTCTCCAATGCAGCTTCCGTCAGAGCTTTATTTCCAGAAGTAGCTACCGCCATTTTTATGCCCTGTTCCTCAAGCCACTCCAAAGTTTCTTTCACTCCCGGCTTCAGAACAGCTTCATATTTATAGAAATTTGCTACAATCTTCAGCACATCCTTTATAATTTCCGGTATTGTCTGTTTCAGATCATAGGTCTCCTTCAGATATGCAGCTCCCTGCTCCAGACTCACAGAATGGAGCGCTTCTTTCGTTTCCAGTCTGCTCTTCAGCCCCAGACTGCTCAGATACCGCTCACCGATATCATTCCATACAGGCATGGTATCCAGCAATGTTCCGTCTACATCGAAGATCGCAGCTTTTATTTTCTTCCGGTAATCTTTCATATCATCCTTTCACCATCTCTTCAGAACATTTTTTCAGCTCTCTGGCAGCACTCTCAATATCCTGCTGTGCAAAAACAGCGCTGATCACTGCAATTCCATCTGCACCGCATCCGGTAAGTTCTTTTACGTTATCTCTGGTAATTCCGCCAATAGCCACCACCGGGATCCTGACTGCTTTGCAGATTTCCTTTAATGTTTCATGTGAAACATTTTTCGCATCTGACTTGGTACTGGTGGAAAAAACAGCGCCTACTCCCAGATAATCTGCACCATGGGCCTGGGCCAAAAGTGCCTGTTCTACAGTTCTGGCGGAAACACCGATGATCTTATCCGGTCCCAGCCTGTCTCTCACATCCCCGGCTTCCATATCGCTCTGTCCCACATGGACTCCGTCTGCATCAATTTCCCGGGCAATTTCCACATTGTCATTAATGATCAGCGGAACCTTATATTTCTTGCAAAGAGCCTTGATTTTCCGGGCTTCTTTCATAAAATCTTCTTCATCCAGATTTTTCTCTCTCAGCTGAAGAAATGTCACGCCGCCTTTCAGCGCTTTCTCTACCTGCTGGTACAAAGTCTCGCCATTAAGCCAGTGTCTGTCTGTAATTGCATACAGTCGTAAATCTTCACTTTTGCAGTTCACGATTTCCTAGTCCTCCATCATACGGATGGCATCAGTAGTTTTTTCATACTGCTCTGTCACCTTCGCAAAAAGTTCTTCACATCCGTTTGTATCTCTTCCTCTCAGCTTCTCTGTAATATCGAAGCTTACTTCATAAAGATTATCAAATCCAAGATTCTGGCATACGCCTTTCAATGTATGTGCAGCACGAAAGGCTTCCTCTCCGTTCTGTTCCTCCAGACCCTTTTTCAGGCTGGCATAACTTCCATCATCCAGAAATTTCTTTGCAAATTTTTTTATCAGGGCTTCACTTCTCAGTCTACCGAGAACTCCCTCATAATCAGCACCCATCTGTTCATAACACTCTTTTACTGTCATAATTTTATCTCCTTCATACAATCTGTTATTTATTTCCAACCTGATCAATCTATCGGCGATATGGCAGAAAACATTTCTGCCATGGATTCATCATAGAATCTGAAGTCTCCTGTTCCGCTCTTCTTCGCCGCGCTCAGCGCCTGATCCGCATACTGAAACAGGCTTTCATAATCCATTCCATATTTCTCAGTTCTGGCAGCACCAATGCTTACAGATATTGAAAAATCCCGGTAAAAACCATTCAGATTTCTGGAAAGTGTCCTCAGCATTTCCTCGCTACTCTCTGTATACTCCTGGAATACCAGAAATTCATCTCCCCCGGCCCTGGCTTCTACTGCATGAGTATCTACATTTTTACGTATGACATCACCCACATACCGCAGAACCTGATCACCGAAAAGATGTCCATACTCCCGGTTTGCATTGCTGAAAGAATCCAAATCTATAAGCATCAGGATGAATTTCTTATCCGGATATACTTCCAGAAGTTCCTGGATTTTCTTTTTGGCACAGTACTGTGTATATACTCCGGTAACTATATCCACTCCCATAATATCATTGATATCAGAGGTGTGGTCTTTATGATCTTCATAAATATCTATGATTTTACCGATGCAGCCCATATATTCCGGAACTTCATCTTCCGACCAGACGACTCTGGTAATAACATGGTATGTATGCATTTTACCGGATATGTTCATCTCCACATCTGTTTCTATTATCGGTTTATCTACAGAAGTTTTCCGCATCAGCTGATCAAACCTTTTCATATTTTCCCTGCCGATCACGGTCATAAGCTCTTCATTATCATCAGGCGTAAGATTGATCTCTTTTACCCCAAGTGTTCTGGATGCCCACTTGGTAAAGGTAAGCATTGCAGGGGAAACTGAATATTCAAATCGCATCTCCTTTGACATTGACACGAAGAAATGATACTTCATTCTCTCATATTCCAGAAGGCGTCTCGTTCTTTCTGAAGCTGAAATCTCCTGGGTCTGCAGTACCTCTTCCGCGATATGCTGCGTCTGTCTTTTATTCATTTCTCCCGGTGATTTCTCCTTCAGCTGTTCCTGTATCTCATCCTGAAGTTCTTCCAGACATTCCAAAAGAAGCGGGTTAAAAGTTCCGCATTCTCCTGCCAGGATCATCTCCATCGCCTTCTCATGGGAAAAAGCTTTCTTATATACTCGCTCACTGGTCAATGCATCATATACATCTGCCATGGAAACTACTTGTGCGGAAATTGGAATCTCCTCTCCTTTTAAGCCATCCGGATATCCTTTACCATCATATCTCTCATGATGCCATCTGCATATCTGATATGCAAACTTCACCAAAGGTTCATCCTTATACTGCTCCAGATTCTCCAGCATGGAGGCCCCGATCATGGAATGTGTTTTCATGATCTCGAATTCCTCTGCTGTAAGTCTGCCGGGTTTATTCAGAATCTTATCATCAATTCCTATTTTACCGATATCGTGAAGCGCAGATGCTGTTGTGATCAGAGATCTGTCTGTCCAGGACAGGTTGTATTTGTCCGTTTTCTGCACCAGACTGTCCAGGAGAAGTCCTGTGATGGTATTGATATGCAATACATGAAGACCACTTTCCCCATTTCGAAATTCAACAATATGACTGAGGATATTGATCATAAGACTCTCATTTTTCTCTTTCTCATAAATCTGATCCCGTACCATACCAGCTAGTTTCCTCTGTCTGGCATAAAGCATGATCGTGTTTCTGACTCTTCGGTACACAATCAGTGCATTATACGGTTTATTAATATAATCAGTCACTCCCAGCTCATATGCTTTCTCCACATATTCCGCTGAATTCTCTGAAGATATCATAATAACCGGCACTTCTTCGATCCAGTGATTCTTATTCATAAACGCCAGCACTTCAAAACCGTCCATGACAGGCATCATAATATCAAGCATGATCAGAGATATTCCACCCTCATACTGATGCAGCATGGCAATAGCTTCTTCACCATTCACTGCTTCTAGAATCTCGTATTCTTTCCCGAGCATTTCTGCAAGCATGGCACGGTTCATCTCTGAATCATCTGCGATCAGAATCCTGTTTATATCCTTACTCAAATTTTTCTTCTCCCTTTTCACCTTCTGATACATGTATCCGTAGTTTACTCATTTTATCATTCTCTCTCTGTTCAAACTATGTATTATTTTATCATACCCTTGGTTTCTTCACAAGTAACCGCGCAGAAAAAGGTCGGAAATGAGAAAAAATAGGTTACTGTTCACTTTCCAATGGTATTTAGATAATCTATACCCTTAGTCAGTCTTAAGGGTCTAAGTTACTGTTCACAGGTAATATCCCGCGAGGTGTTTTTTTTGAGCAAAGCTCACAGAAAACCCGAGACATACCGCGCGAATTTATGCGATTAGCATAAATTCTGTGCATCGCGAAGCATGTTACTGTGCACGGAGTGAACAGTAACGAGTCTAACAAAAAATTACAAAAGTCTTGACTTTTAAGCTGGAATATGTCAAGTGTTATATATAAATTTTTGTTAGATCCTTATAATATTAAATCAGGAGTCGTTATCTAAATACCATTGGAGAGTAAACAGTAACAAAAATAGTATGAGCAAAAAGGAACATCCGCATATCAATTTTCTCATTGTATATACGAATGTTCCATGATTTATATTCACTATTCAATTTACAGTTTCGGCATTCTCTGCTTTCCCTCAGTGAATTCCTTTATCTGAAAAATCCCTGGCTCTCAAAATACTTAATGAATGGATTGTCGTCATCACTGTTGTCCTGGGAATCATCCTGACTATCGGATTCTTCAGCATCTGAATCATCTTTTTTATCTTTCCTGTCACTCTTCTTACTGTCGTCAGATGTATCCTGGCTGTCACTCGCATCAGTGTTTTCATCCAGAGTTACTGTTATGGTATCTTCTTTATACTCAGTACCATTCGGAACTGCTACAGTAAGTTCAACCTCTTCACCTGGTTCATAGTAAGAAAGATATTCGATCAGCTGATCAATACTGGAAACGGATTTGCCTTCGAATTTCGTAATAACACTGTTTGCTTTCAGGCCAGCTTTCTCAGCTGCACCGCCCTCAACTACTTCGTTTACGAAAACACCTGCCGGGATACTGTACATCTGAACTGCTTCTGAACTTACAGAACGTCCTTTGATTCCCAGTACGCCATGGTCCGCATCTTCCAGTTTATCTCTGGTAGTCTCATTCATCAGATTTTCAAGAATATCTGTTACATCAGAAATAGCAATGGCATATCCCATGCCCTCAACTTCTGTAGATGCAAGTTTCGCAGAGTTGATACCTACAACTTCACCATTCATGTTCAGCAGAGCACCGCCGCTGTTACCAGGATTGATAGCTGCATCTGTCTGGATCAGGTTTACACCATCGCCTGTATCACTGCTGTCATCTGTTACTGTATTGTTGCTGGAATCCATTCTGCGGTTCTTCGCACTAACGATACCAGTTGTTACGGACTGTCCATATCCAAGAGCATTACCAATGGCAACTACCTGCTCACCAACTTTAAGGTCATCTGAGCTGCCTACATTGGCAACGGAAATGGCATCCATAGTATCGCTGTCAATGTCATCCAGTGATACAGATACAACTGCCAGGTCTTTCTCTTCATCGAATCCCTTTACAGTAGCTTCTACTGCATTACCATCTACAAATGCTACAGATAAAGTATCTGCACCAGATACTACATGATAGTTGGTAGCGATCAGAAGTTCATCATCATTCTTACCAACAATGATACCGGAACCGCTACCCTCTACTTCCTGCTCTTCCTGCTGTGGAGCATATCCATACATTCCGTACATTCCATAATAAGACTGTACCTCCTGTACAGATTTGGTTGTGATAGATACGATAGATGGAAGTGCTTCTGCTACAATATCAGAAACATCCATGCTTCCTGTTGCCTTTGTACTGCTGTCGGATGTATCCTCACTGGCATCTGACTTTAAATCGTTTTCTTCATCTGCTTTCTTCTCAGATTTCGCATAAGTCAGTTTATTTTCATTATTGGATGCTGCCTGAACAGTGGTTCCTTCATTCCATCCTGTAAGTCTGTTCACGCCTTCGAAACTTCCTGCGGCCAGACCGCCTGCCAGAACTGCACACAGGCTGAGTGTAAGACCTTTCTTTACAATTTTCTGTATTTTATCATTTTTATTATCTTTATTCATCATAATGAAGTCTCTCCTTTAGAACTCTCTCTGTTTCCTTTTGATGCTTCTAAGTATAGAAATGATTTGTGTTCTTTGTGTGGGAAAAATGTGTTTAATTTGTGACTAATTTCTATACATCTTATAAACCCTTGATGCCTTATATCCGGGAACAAGAAATTTCCAGTTTCCAACCTGGCTGTTCAGGATTTTCTCTGTATATTTGAGGGAACTGGAACTGTCCATATACCTGAATACATTATAGACCTTTTTCGCCTTTCCATTGCTGGTCTTCAGCCCCAGAGCAAGTCCCTGGGCCACTTCATGACTTTCATCCATATAACTGCGAATGATAAATCCATCAATCATAGGGTTACATGCCGCTTTATAGTAAGCCAGTGCCATGGATGCCGCCTGATTTACCTGACCGCCATAAGAAGATGAAAATCCCTGTTCAGACAGGAATACTCTTTTATCTGATCCGTAATGGTTCTTCACATAGCTTGTCAGTGCCTCAATATTGTACATGGTAATAAATGTGGCAGTCTCGCCGCTCTTCGTCAGCAGCGGTTCATTGACACTGGACCAGAATTTCGCCTCTGTCAGTGGCTGGCTGTATGCATGGTATGCCACATTCCAGCTGATGCCTTTCTGCAGTTTCGATACTGTTGATGCAAACTTATCCAGCGTAGATTTCGAGGTGTAGCATACTGAGAATATATTTCTCTGGTTCCAGCAGTTATCCAGACAAATAAATACTTTTGAGCTTGCCCTTGTGCTGCGCACTGCATTATGCAGGCAGCGGAACGCTTCACTGTACATGGAAATATATTTGGAGAAGCTCACATTTCCTAGATAATAATAACAGCTGGCACTGTTTACTTCATTTCCCAGAATCCAGTTACTGATATAACATCCATTACTGCCGAAGGTTTCCCCCAGATATGCAAACAATGCTTCCATCTTCTGTCTGGCTGCACTGTTGTCTGTGTTCCATCCATAATAGGCAGTTTCCCCGTAAGGGCTGTTTGCCCTTCTCAAACTCTGGGTGAGTGAACTGTTATTCAGGCTGATCTGCGCTGTCACCTGGATTCCTTTCTGGTTGCATTCTGACACAAGATTTTTGTATCCATACAATGCTGCGAAATAATATTTCTTCCCATTGTATTTATATTCATTATATCCATATCCTGTATTCAGAATATCCGATGCGAAAAAGTTTACAAATACATTCTTACTCTTGGTCTCTGTGATCTGATTAATATCTGTGGCCTGGATCCCCTTCTTGGTTTTTGGTATGAAATAAGCCGCCTGATAACTTGCCAGTTTCTCCGGATTACTCACATAACTTCTGTTGCTGATCACGGAATAACTGCCTTTGGAATTTTTCGCTCCTATGGCAAATTTACCCTGGATATACTCCGGATGGCCTTTGGTCTTTAATTTAAATGTAAGTTTCTGGTTTGCCAGATCAGATTTCTTTATTTTGTCTACTGTTTTTTTCACTTTACCTGTAGCAGAATCCAGATACAGCAGATAATAATAGTTGTCCCAGGTTTTCACATACTGAGGGACTGTCGCTGATACACGGATCTGTCCTGCGGAATATCCTTTTACGTATTTCAGTGAAGCCGCTTTGGAAGAAATTTTTACAACTTTAGTCCAGCGGGCATATAGTGTAATGTTCTTCGCGGTTCCTTTTTTGATAGTGGTGATCTTTGTTTTATATTTACTGTCTGTATACCAGCCGGCGAAATGATATCCGGAGCGGGTTGGTTTTTTCAGTTTCACTTCTGTATTCTGTTTATAGGTTTTCGGGTTTGCAGAATTGTTTTTGCCTCCATTCAGTTTATAAATAATCTTATAAGAAGCTGCTTTCTGCCAGATGGCATACAACACAACTGTATCTGAATCCTCCTCTACCCCTGCTGCAGTTTCTTCTATATTCTGGTTCTGGGATTCACTGTTGTCAGAAGTTTCTTCCTGCACGGCAGGTTCTGTCTGGGCTGTGGAGTTTTCTGTACTCTGAGCTTCTGTACTCAAATCGTTGTTCTGAGCTGTGTCTACACCTGGAGTTTCTGAATCTCCTGCTGATACTGCATCCGCGCCTGGGACTGTATTTTGAACTGCGGCATCCCCTGCTGATGGCTCTTCGGTATTCTCAACTACATCCTCTGCTGACGGTTCTTCAAGATTCTGTACTGCAATCTCTTCAAACAATTCGTCAGCTGTGTTTTCTTCATTATCTGTATTTACGTTCTCCGTATTTACATTTTCTACATCTGCCGATTCCACATTACTGTTCTTTAATTCTTCCTCCTGCCCGACTGGCAGCTCTGCTTCTGATGATACACTGTGCAGAAGCTCCGCTATAGAGTCTCCTGGTTTATAAGAAGTACCTTTTCCATCTTTCTGTGTGTTCCACTCTTTGAAAATATATCCGCTTCTGGCTGCAGGAGCTTCCGGTGCTTTGGCATCTTCTGCTTTTTCACGTGAAACAGTATAGGTCTTTTCCAGTTTCCCATTACTGTAAAGTTTGATCTTATAGCCATCCTCTGTTCCTGCCGATTCAGTAATGTCTTCCCCTTCGTTCTCTTTCAGATCCGGGATGTCCTGGGAATTATCATTTATTTCCTCTGCTTTTCCTGTGGAAAAGTCCTCTGAGCCAAATAAATCTTCTATATTTTCTGCTTCAGTCTCATCGCAATCATTCCCCATTCCATCGTCAAACTCACTGACTTCTGTTACCTGAGTCTGGGTTCCCTGGGTGAATTCCGCCCCCATTATCGTCTGGGGTATCCCTGATGGCACTGCCATACAAAGCGCCATTGTTACTGCCATAAGCTTCTTCCAGTTCATGAAATTTCTCCTCCTTCTTGTTTCCTGCCTAACTGACAAAATTATCCGCATTCGCTGCCTGATCATGGCTGCACAACTGATATGCCGTTTATTTGGTCAACTCTGTCAGAACATCTGTTAGTACAGCGAACATTAAGTAACCGCCCTATTGACTTGTCTGATTTTCGCTGTACTAGTTGTGCCATGCAAGTCTTCTGCTTGCAGGATGCCACTCTCCTGTCATCCAGTCCACATCATTGGTGATCCAGTCCATGATTCCCAGCTGCCGTGTCTCCCAGGCCACTGTTGCTTCTCTGTCTTGTGGTGTTTCATCGATCTCCGTAGTCGTATCGATTTCATCATATCCGAAAATATATCCACCTGCATTCCAGATACTGAAATTCTTTATCTGATTTCTGTCCAGAAATGCTGTAAGATCCTTCCAGATTTCTCCCAGTCTGGTACGATACGCATTCATCTGACCATCCTTTACTTTCATCGCAAATGCATGTCTCTCCATAATATAAAAACCTCCCTGATATTTTATGTCCTGACTTATTTCCGTCAGTCTCTGCCATTTATATAGTCTGCATGACCTGCCATTTCACAGTCGCCCGATCCGTACATATAACAGCAAAAAAAATGCTACAATCTTTAACATTTAAAATGTAAAAAACTATAGCATTATTTTACCATCTGATATTCCCTGCCGCAACAGACATTCGTCTGTGCAGACATAATAAATTAGTACATCGTTTTCGATGTACTAATTTACTGTTCCTATTTTATTTAATGGCCAATACCTTATCGCCACTTCTGCCTCAATGGCATCTTTCTCTACAAACGTATTCATCCAGTAACGGGAATCCATACTGTGATTTCGATTATCACCCAGCATGAAATAGCAGCCTTCCGGTACCTCGTATGGTCCGAAACTTCCCTGAGGTGTTTCCGGACAGAAACTGTCATCCAGTGGTTCTTCTGAATCGTTGATATAAACCTTACCATCTACAATATTTACAGTTTCTCCCGGCAGACCGATCACTCTCTTTACGAAAAGCTGAGAAGGATCATCCGGATATTTAAAGATTACAATGTCAAATCTCTCCGGATCCTTAGTCTTATACGCCAGTCTGTTTCCAAATACTCTGTCACCGGTCATGATCGTCTGTTCCATGGATCCTGATGGTACTCTCGCATTAATATATACAAAATGTCCCAACAGAAATGCAATCACAAAGACAACGATAATGATCTTCGCATAGTCCCAGAGTTCTTTCCACATAGACTGTGCAGGCTGTTTCTTTTCTTCCTGGTTTTTGTCTTCATTTTCCATCTTAAGTTTCTTACCTCCAGAAATTTTTACTGTTTCTATTCTATCACACCTCTTTGGGATTCACCACTTAATTTTCTATAAAATTCTACAGCATTACTGTTTACAGTAATATGCTTCGCGGGATATTACCAGTAAACAGCAGCCTTCACTTCATGCACAGTAACAATCCCTGTGTAACAAATAAAAATGGCAGATGTTTCACGTGAAACATCTGCCATTTTTATTTGTTACACAGTCTGATGATACGTGCTCAGGAAGTCTCTGATCTTACCTGCTGCCTCTTTTAATACTTCGATTCTCGGCAGATACACAACACGGAAATGATCTGGCTGTCCCCAGTTGAATCCACCTCCATGCACCAGAAGAATCTTCTTCTCTTTCAAAAGATCCAATGCAAATTTCTCATCATTTACAATGCCAAATTTCTTCACATCAATCTTCGGGAACATATAGAACGCAGCCTTCGGTTTCACGGCTGTAATTCCAGGAATATCTGTCAATGCATTATAAATATATTCTCTCTGCTCATAAATACGTCCCCCCGGAACAATGTAATCATTTACACTCTGATGACCGCCCAGAGCAGTCTGAACGATGGACTGTGCCGGAACATTGGAGCATAATCTCATATTAGAAAGCATCTTAATTCCTTCGATGTAATCTTTCGCCACGTTCTTATTTCCACTTAAGATCATCCATCCAATTCTGAATCCTGCAATCATATGTGACTTGGACAGACCACTGAATGTTACACAGAACAGATCCGGTGCCAAAGATGCAATGGATACATGCTCTTCTCCATCCATAACCAGACGGTCATAAATCTCATCAGAAAAGATAATCAGCTGATGTTCTCTGGCAATATCTACAATCTGTTGAAGAACTTCCCTTGGATATAATGCCCCTGTAGGATTATTCGGATTGATAAGTACAATCGCCTTGGTACGTTTGGTAATCTTTCTTCTGATATCATCCATATCAGGATACCACTCTGCCTGTTCGTCGCAGATATAATGAACTGCTTTGCCGCCTGCCAGAGTAGCACAGGCAGTCCACAATGGATAATCTGGTGATGGAATAAGAATCTCATCTCCATTGTCCAATAAAGCGGACATACTCAAATTAATAAGTTCGCTGACACCATTTCCTGTATAAATATCATCTACAGAAACGTTCGGAATCTTTTTTAACTGCGCATACTGCATGATTGCTTTTCTGGCAGAAAATAAACCTTTGGCAGGGGAATATCCCTCACAGTCTATAAGCTGATCTCGCATATCATAGATAACTTCATCCGGTGTACGGAATCCAAAAGGTGCCGGATTTCCAATATTCAGCTTCAAAACCTGAGTTCCTGCTGCTTCCATTCTGGATGCTTCCTCAACTACCGGTCCTCTTACATCATATAAAACATTATTCAGCTTTGATGACTTTTTAAACTCCCGCACTGCGCTTTCCTCCGTTTCCTGACTCTCCAGGTTCTTTTTCTCTGGATCTTCTGTTTTCTTTATCATCTTTTCTTTTGGTTCAACATTAACTGTCTTTTCTTTCGTTCTTTCTGCTCCTTTTCCCACTGTTCGGACATTTTCGTCCAATAACCAGGACTCTTCTACTTGCAATGTCTCTGCAATAAAATGAAGAATCTCAGCTCTGGGAATTGTTTTTCCGCTTAAATACTGGCTTACATGGCTTTTTCCAAGTTTCACACCTTTTTCCTGCGCACATCTCACAAGGTCTATCTGTTTCATATTTTTATTATTCAACGCTTCTTTTAATCGATCTGCAAACATATATATCTGTAATCCTTTCAGCATTTATTTTTATTATATCTCGATGTATATCGGTTTGGTTTGAACTTTTTAACTAAATTGAACTTTTTTTATTCCAATCAAATTTATTGAACAAATTATAGCACGTATCCTTTATAATTACAAGATGTTTGTTCAATTTTAGCGTTTTTATTTAGTTGAACTATATGTCCGTGTCAGAAAGACGTTTTTTATGAAACATTTTGTATTCATACACAAAAGCAGGAAAATCATACGATTTTCCTGCTCTCAGCCATCTGAATATCGTTTTTTATTCTACGTTCGGAACTACAATCTTACCTGCCACAGCACAGGAAGCTGCTGTTCTCGGAGATGCCAGATAAATTTGAACTTTGGATGTTCCCATACGACCCAGGAAGTTACGGTTATTCGTAGCCACTACACGTTCACCATCTGTAAGGATACCTCCTGTACGTCCACAGCACAGTCCACATCCAGGATGCGTAATAATAGCACCAGCCTCTGCCAGAGTATCCATAATGCCCATTTCCACTGCCTGTCTGTAGATCTTGCGGCTTGCAGGAGTTACAATAAGCTTCACGAAATCAGCTACTTTTTTGCCTTTCAGCACCTCTGCTGCCGCCTGCAGATCCTCCAGACGTCCGTTTGTACAGGATCCGATAAATACCTGATCGATTTCTGTACCTTCCAGTTCGCTTACATCCCTGATCTTATCAACCTGGGACGGGCATGCCATAACCGGAACGAAATCCTCAGCACGATAAGTAACTGTTTTCATATATTTAGCATCTCCGTCGCCTTTCAGGCTTTTCTGGAAGTCATTTAATTCGATTTCGCAGTATTCTGCAGTCTTTTCATCCGGTGTAAACAGTGCACACTTGGCGCCTGCCTCAATTGCCATGTTTGACATGGTCATACGACTTGCTACAGACATTTTTTCGATGGTGCTGCCTGTGAATTCCAGAGCACGATAAGTTGCCCCGTCAGCGCCCAGATCGCCGATAATACGAAGGATCACATCCTTTGACATTACATTCTCAGGAAGTTCGCCGTCAATAACAATCTTGATTGTTTCCGGAACCTTAATCCACATAGTTCCGGTTCCCAGAATACTTGCCATCTCTGTATATCCGATACCGGAAGAAAATGCACCTACACATCCGTATGTGGTAGTATGGCTGTCTGTACCGAACACAATGTTTCCAGGTTTCACGTAGCCCGCTTCTGTCATTAACTGATGACAGATTCCATCGCTTCTGTGTACATGTGTCATGCCATATTTCTTCGCAAATGCATCACCTGTATGGAAATGTCTTGTATCATCCAGCTGGCTTGCAGGCACAAGATGATCGTAGATCAGGATCACTTTTTCCGGATCCCAGAGCTTCGTAAAGCCCATTTCCTCGAATTTCTCTGCTACAAAAGGGATAAAGATATCATGGATCATCACTCTGTCCACATTGACAGTGACAATATCGCCCGGTCTTACACTTTTTCCCACATTATTTCTGATAATCTTTTCGATAACTGTCTCGCCCATCTGCTTCTCCTTTCCCTGTTTAATCCAGACCATTTAATTTACGCATGGCTTTTACCAGACCGCCGGCCTGGATAATGCTCATCAGATTCTCAGGCAGGGAAGCAATCGGATATGTTTTTCCATTGTAATCTACATGCTCATTCATCACTACTGTTACTTCATCGCCTTCTTTGATGTCATCATGAAGATCCGGCTGTTCAATAAGCAGAAGGCCGTTATTAATAGAATTACGGAAGAAAATTCTGGCAAAAGATTTCGCGATCACGCACTGAATGCCCAGTGCCTTGATGATCTCCGGCGCCTGCTCTCTGGATGATCCGCAGCCGAAATTCTTTCCCGCCACGATAATATCTCCTTTGGAAATCTGTCCTGCCAGTTCCGGGCGAAGAGGACTGAATCCATACTGTTTCATATCATCTATTGTTTTCAGTGCCAAATACTCTGTAGGAATAATGATATCTGTATCAATATCGTCTCCCAGTACCCACACCTTTCCTGTAAATTTTTCCATCGTATTTACCTCGTATTATGTATGTATTCCTTGCATTTTTTCACTCAAACAGATCAAGTACATATTCACGACCCGCTTTACTACGCGACTCTGCACCGAATAACTGCTTCACAGTTTGATCCGGCAAAATGCCGGCCTTATACCTGGCTGGCCAGTGCGATCTTACCTGCAATGGCAGAAGCTGTAACAGTCGCAGCTGATCCCAGATATACCTTGGAGCTTGGATGTCCGGCACGTCCTTTGAAATTACGTGTACCAGTGCTGATCAGAACTTCGTTTTCACCGATAACGCCCTGGCAGCTTCCCCAACATACACTGCAGTTCGGGTTCATTACAATAGCCCCTGCTTCCATAAAAATGTCAATAAGGCCTTCTTTTAATGCCTGTCTGTAGATGGTCTGGCTTGCAGGTACAACGAGAAAACGAACGCCCTCTGCTACCTTTTTACCCTTAATAACTTCAGCGCCTACACGAAGGTCTTCGATACGTCCATTATTACAGGATCCCAGGAAAGCTTCGTTAATGGCGATTCCGCAGGTTTCTTCTGCCGGGACTACATTATCTACGAAGTCTGGTTTCGCAACTACAGGGCGGACCTTGGACAGGTCAAATGTATATTCACGGGCATATACTGCATCCGGGTCACTATGATATACAGCTTTCGGCTCACGTCCATGCTCTTTCAGATACTCAATAGCTTTCTCATCTGCCTCGAAGATACCTGTCTTAGCGCCAGCTTCCACAGCCATATTGCAAAGTGCCATACGGTCACTGATACTGAGTGTTTTCGCACCTTCTCCAGTGAACTCCATAGCCTGATAATTGCAGCCATTTGCACCGATCTCGCCAATAATGGTAAGGATCAGGTCTCTGGCATATACGCCTTCCGGAAGCTTGCCGATCAGGTTGAATTTCACAGATTCCGGCACCAGAACCCATGAGGTTCCTGTTACCATACCATAAAGGAAATCTGTACATCCAACGCCTGTTCCAAAAGCCCCAAGTGCTCCATAAGAGCATGTATGGCTGTCTGCGCCGAAAATCAGCTCGCCCGGGCGTACATAATTCTCGATCATTACCTGATGGCACACGCCTTTGCCTTCCCAGAAATCAATATTGTTTTCTTTTGCAAAGTCTCTCATCTTCTTCTGGGATGCTGCTGTTTTCGGGCTGTCAGATGGCACATTATGATCCACGATAAACACAAGTTTCTTTGTGTCAGCAATATGGGGATTTTTTAATTTATTACGATACATATCAACAGTCAGATGAGTAGTTCCGTCATTACTCATAAGACGGTCCAGTTTTACTGTATGGATATCTCCTGGTTTTACACTGTCTACGCCAGCTGCAGCTGCGATGATTTTTTCTGCGATTGTCATTCCCATATCTTATTTCTCCTCCTCACGGTTCAGAGACGCGATCAGTCCGCCCTGATTTAAAATTCCCTGCATATATTCAGGAAGCTTGGTGCAGGAATATATTTTTCCATTTGCCTCTGCAGTTCCTTCAGACATATGCAGCACCATAGTATCTCCTGTCTGTACTTCATCCGGAAGATCTTTACAGACAATAGCCGGAAGGCCGATATTAATAGCATTTCTGAAGAAAATACGCGCAAAAGATTTCGCAATAACGGCCTGTACTCCTAATGCTTTCAGAACACCTGGAGCCTGCTCTCTGGAAGATCCACAGCCAAAGTTCTCTCCGCCTACTACGAAATCTCCTGGTTTTACTTTTTTCGCAAAATCCGGATCCAGAGATTCAAAAGTATGTCCTTTCATTTCGTCCAGGTTCGGAAGCAGCAGATACTGAGATGCAATGATCTGGTCTGTATCCAGGTCATTATGAAATTTAAAAATTGTTCCTTTTTCCATAATAATTTCCCTTTCTGTTTCTATTTCAGGTATGCCTCTACCATTGCCGGAGGCTTATCTACTTATAAGATAAAATCACCAGTTTCTCAGGCTGATTACAATCTTTTTCTATTTTATCACAAAACAGGTCATATTGAAAATGAATGTTTGCAATAAAGTACGCCAAAATCCCTCCGACGGGACATATATCAGCTCTGCCGGAGGGATCTTTCTCTTTTTACTTATTTAATTTATTTTTTTACCTTAATTGTGATCACTGCTTTTTTGCCGTCTACACTTACAGTTATTTTCGCTGTTCCTGCTTTTTTGGCTGTGATCTTTCCGTTCTGATCTACAGACACAACCTTTGTGTTGGATGATTTCCATTTTCTCGCAGAGGTTGCTCTCTTCGGTTCAGCACTCACACTAAGGAACTGTACTGTACCTTTCTTTAATGTAAGGGATTTCTTGGCAAATTTCAGGCTCTTTGCCTTGATCGTATCTTTCTTTACATTTACTGTGATCTTCTTTGTAAGTTTTCCTGCTTTTACTGTAATAACTGCCTGTCCGGCCTTCTTCGCAGTAATCTTTCCGGAAGAACTTACAGTGGCAACAGATTTCTTACTGGATTTATAGGTTACTTTATCTGTAGTATTGGACGGACTTACGATTGTTCCTATTGTAGCTGTCTTTTTCGCTTTCAGATAGATTACAGATGTATTAACTGTCAGTTTCTTTGCCGGAACCTTTTTCGGCGGTTTCGCTGTTGGTGTCGGCGATGGTGTTGCACTTGGGGTTATTGATGGAGCTGGTGTTTGTGTTGGCTGCGGTTCCGGTGTAGTTGTTGGTTCCGGTACCGGTGTTTCTGTTGGTTCCGGTGCTGGTGTCACAGTGATTTCAATATATGGCAGAACCATACTTGGTACACTTTCATTAGCCACTGTCTTTACTACATAATTTCCTGTGTTCGGAATATTAAATGTAAATTTTCCTTCTGCATCAGATTTGGCAGATGCGGTTACGGTTTCTTCTGTTTCTGTATTTACCAGAGTAACTTCATAACCTTCTGCAGGGCTGTATTCATTACGTCCCTGTGTTTTATTTACATCTGTATTCATATAATATTCGTCGCCTGTAAGAGTAAGAGTAAAATCCTGATTTTGCTCTACACTTACACTGTTATCTGTAAATTGCAGATAAACCGGATTTTCACTTGAAGTTGCGGAGAATACAGAAAGTATATCTCCCTCTTTCAGTGCACACATTCTTGGGTCATTTCCAACCCATTTTCCATTTACACGGAAAGCAACCATATTTTTATAACTTTTCTGACCAAGAAGTATTCCTATACCGGCTCCCTTCAGTCCACACATGAGATATCCTGTAGGGTTGCTCAGATACTCTTCTCCAAATAATTCTTTATGGATATCTGCCATTGCATCAATAACTGCAACCTTCTTCTTTGTCTCATATCCTTTATCATAATTGCCTTTTTTGGCGCCTGTAATCTCTATTCCTGCAGCATCTTCCGAAGTTACCTTCATAGTCATCTTCTGAGGTGCTTCTCCTGGTTCTTTATTTACAAGTACTGTAATCTCAGCAGTTTCTGCATTCTCATCTGCATAAATCTGTGTGATAACACTGCTCAGTGCTGTTCTTGCAGCCTTATATGTATCATCTGTACCATTTTCATCTGTCAGAGCAGTTTCCGCATCTGTGATCGCTTTATTTAAAGTTTCCTTCGTTCCTGTCGGCCACTGTCCAGGTGCATCACCTTCTGTGATTTCATCATATAATGCCTTCGCATCTTTGATATCACCCTCCAGAAGTGCTTTTACAGTTTCATTGGAAAGAACAGCCTCAAGTTCCACGTTTAACTCACTTCCGGATGCTGTCCACGGTTTGGAAATGGTTGTTTCTACATAGTTATCAGCAGTATAAGTATAGGTATAATTATTATTTTCTACCATCTCATATACGCCGTCTTCTGAAGGAGAAACAGTTAATGTTTCGCCGCCTTTTTTATATGTAACAGATACCATTCTCGGGTTTATCGGTTCCTGATGTCCGGATTTCGCACGGATCTTAAATGTAACCTGATAATGGTTCAGTCTGGTCATGGTAACTGCAATATTTTCATCCTGAGCAGGTATAAAGTTTCCTGATACAGAGCGATAATCTTCTGCTTTCGCAGAATAAAAATATCTTACACCGTCCCATAATGTATAACTGCCATCTTCTGCCGGTGTTTCGCCTGTTATGGTCACATCAGCTCCCTCTACAGGATTTCCTTCAGCATCAGCAATACTGAATGTAATTTTGTGCTTGCTGTCAGCTTCTGCTGTAAGAGATAAGTTCACAGTCTCATCAAATGCTGCAGTAAAGCTCTGTGATAATACTGCTGTACCTTTCGTTCCAGCTGCAATATAGCCATCTCTGGATGCCGTTACAGTATATTTCTTTCCCGGAATCAGTGTATAACCATTCTCTGAAGAAGTTACTTCATTCTTAGTACTGTCTGTTACAGTAATCGCTGCATCCGGGATCACTTCTCCGTTCTTGCTGTTTACAGCCTGAAAAACAACCTGGCAGCTATTGGTCTGTGGTTTGACTTCGAATGTATACGTATGCTCTGCCAGTGCTTCTGCTGTATTATCATTGATCGCTGCATCCTCCACAGATGGATCATATAATTTCAGAGTTGCAGTAAATGTCTGTTCTTCTGTTCTCTTAGTCTGATCCAGATAATAAGTCTGCTTCTTCGCAGGTTCCTGCTTTACTGTGCTTCTAAAAGCACTCCAGTCAGAGAAGAACCAGCCACTCTTGTATTCTTTTACATTCGGACGGTTCAGCTTAATACTGGAAACTGCATACTTCTTCGCATCGTAATAAGATACTATATAGGTATCATCTTTTCTTTCTATTCCGGATGTAGTTGTAATTCCCGCATCAACATAATTTCTGTACAGGTATTTCAATGCTTCTGCTTTTTCATCCGGTTTCTGCACTTCATCGCTTACCTTCTGTACAGAAGATGCCACGATCTTCGCATAATGGTCTGTCCATACCTTATCATCACTCCTGCGGGCTGCGATTTCAAACAGGCTGTCCAGTTTCTCTACCGGTACAGACCAGAAAATATGCTTTGCGCCATCTTCAGATGGAATATATGCAGCCATATTTTCCTCTTTTGCAGTTTCAGCATCCAGAGCTTCTCCTGCATAAAGTCTGTCATAATCTGCATTCTTTAATGTCATAATCGCATTGATCTGTCCATCTTCCACATATAAAGTGCAGGCCTCTACCGGCAGACCGCTGTCTGCACGTACATTGGCTGTATAAGTACCAGTTTCCAGCACGTCCGGAGCTGGTGTCACAACAGGGATTGTAGTCAGTTTAATATGAATCGTATATATAATATCATGCACCATTGTCATGGCAGTGGTTGTTCCGGTAATCTCCATATCCTGATTCAGGACAGCCGGAACTTCAAAAACAGACCCTTCATAAGAAGTTCCGGTAATCGGAAGATATTCATTATCTCCAACTACCAGTTTCGTATACTTGGAACTGCTGAATACAACAGTGGCATAAATTTTTCCTCTTTCAACCTTTACTTCCGGACAGGTGATCGTTGTTTTTCCAGATCCTCCTTTGAACGAAAATTCTTCCGGCGTATAAGTTCCATCCTGATACTGATCTTCAGATGCACCTGCTGCTGAAATCTCTGCTTCTGTCAGAACATCATCTTCGGAATCTGTAAACTGTACATCTTCCTGCAGTTCATCTGTCTGTTCTCCATCTGAAAACTCATAGTTATCGTTTCCGTTGTCCTGTGATGTTTCTTGTGAAAACATACTCAGCTCGTCTTCTGCCAACTCCTGCTCAGATGTCTCCGGAGTATGATCCGTAATCTCAGTTTCCCCATCTGAGAAGACATCAGCGCCCCACACTGGTGAAATTCCAGTTACTGTCATGGTTGCGGATAACATCAGTGCCAGAAAAGCTTTTGATCTTTTCATTTCAATACTTCCTCCTTTGAATTTTGAAATATACATATACTCCGCGATAAAGCTTTTCTTTCTTATGGATAAAAGCAGATAAAAAGGACAGCATTCAGGGCTAAACAAAAAAGACCTGTTTTCGCACGAAAACAAGCCCTTTAATCCTATTATATCCAGTTATTCATCCTTGACATAATTAATGAAAAAGCTTTCATCGGAAGCGTCTCATCAGATATTTTCAGCAGGTTTCCTGGCTGACAGATCTTCGCTCTGCTGCACCTTCTCAGCAAAATGCCAATGGCACCTTCAGCATCACTCCCTGTTCACAGTGACCGGATCGCTCAGGACTCACACCTGATTCCCTTTTAACCTTTGGTAATATTTTTACAAAGGCACTGAAAACAATGTATTTATTTTTATTTTATCAACTATATTCCAAAAATCAAGCTTTATTTTCTATATTTTTGTCAAGGGATAATTACTCATCCCAATCCATTTCTGTACATTTCACTGATCACAGCCTGGGCATGTTCTGATTCTTTCTTCTCAATAATCTGATTTCTGTCACTGAGGATTGCCAGCATCTCATCTACCAGATCTTCGATCTTGGGATTCGTATATCTGTATAAATATCCCAGCATTCTCGTTGCTGTATAATCTGTATTCATGTTTTTATAAGCAACTTCTGCGCAGAATTCTTTAGGATACCCTTTGCTTAGCAGAACTCTATATAGTTCCTTCGTTCTCTCTGATGCCATAAATGTATCACCCCGTCTGTCAGTTAACAGAGATTCTTAGTCGTTTCCTGATATAAATCACAGTACATCTGCAATTACTTCTGATGCATCTTCCAACGCATCTAACGCCTCTGTCAAAGCATCCAATGTCCGTTCCTCTGTAGTATTCTCCTCATCGAACTCACTGATCATATCAGCCAGAGTATCCTTTATCTCTTCAATGCTGTTAAAGATCTTCTGTATTTTTTCCTTTTTCTCAGTCTGTATTTTAATATTTACTATTTTACTCATCTGATTTTCTCCCTGTTTTTTTATGCTTCTTAAGAAGATTTACCAAGCCTTCCCGAATACATGCAGCCTCTGCAAAGACATACGAGCTCTTTGGTTATAGCATACTTTTAATCTCCCTGATTACACTTTCCCCCGTCAATGGCTTTGAAATATGTTTATTCATTCCTGCCTTTATGCTACGCTCCACATCATCCTGAAAAGCATTTGCAGACATGGCTACAATAGGGATCAGTTTTGCATCAGGACGATCCATTGCCCGAATCTGTCTTGCTGCTTCCTGATGATAGCCCACAAGCCTGATCATATTGTCTGGGGATGGGACTCTCCTTCCTGTACATCGTATATAAATGACTCCCTTTACAGGATGCATGTAACGGTAAACAGCTTCTGATTCATGACTTTTCAGTTCTTCCATGTAATCCCAAAAGCACTCCCTTTCCTGCGGATAAATATGTTCTGCCACATACTCCATGCATTTTTCCGGAGACAGGTCTTCTGTAATTCCAAACAGTTCATTTGTGATCTCATCCGTGTACAGTCTTGTCTTTTTTCCTTCTTCAGACTCTACTTTCCAGAATCCGGAATTTCCTGCCTGAAAGTATGCCTGTATGTCCTCATTGTTCAACTTTTTCATAAGCCTGTCCCTCACATATATTATTTTTAGATACACAGATACATGTATCTTGCTACCTGTTTCAACTAACAGGCTTTATAACTGATCTTTTCCCATGTTAACTCTGTATAAAAAACTATTTTGATTATAAAATAAACGTTCACCAGTTTACAACTTTATAAATGGTAGACTTGCTGGCAAATCAGCTGTTTTAGAGCCTTTGCCATAGCATTTGATTTTATATGTGTTTCAATATTTTGCACGAAAGTAGCAAAAAATATCTGGCTGCGAATGCCCTGACTTAATTCAAAACGAAATTCCTGTACACTCTTTGTTCGGTATTCAGAGAAATGTTCGTTCCGATAGGGCAGAATCTTCATGGCACAGTAACTGATATTGATCAGGTTGACCAGCATTTCAATCCCTTTGCAGCTTCGCGCCATATAGTTGCAGAAAGACCAGAAAGTTTTCTGCTCATAGTAGCTTACTTCAATATTCCACCGAAATGAGTACAAAAACAGCGGAATGTATTTCATACGGTCACTTCCGGTCTGGTTCAGTGGCGCTTTTTTCTGCCACATACGATAACCAAGGGGAACGGAAAGATAAGATACCTTATCCCCATTCCAGACGGGTACGCAGAGCATGACACTTACAAAGCAGTGTCCATTCAGGTAGTTGGAACCGTTGTGTGCGGCATGGTCAAACAGTTTTGAAACATTTTCAAATTTTGTGCCAAATTGGGATACCATTGTATCATCCACACACAGAAATACCGGCTACGTCTGCAAGGAATCCAGTATCAGCTTCAAAGCAATCCTGACAGTGGTATTCATAAATCTGGAATAATCAACCTTTGCATAGGAACATGCATAATAAAATACATTCAGTTATTTCTCCGTTATTCCGAATAAAAAATGTTCATACAGAAACCGGATGGAATGCGCCGATTCCAATGCCAGTATGGATAGTAACTGCAGAAACAGAGTATCTGCTGTCGGAACAGAAAAAGTTTCAAAATAAGTCAAAAAATATTTATGAAGTCTACCAATCAGTGTTTTTTCGTTGTATAATGCTTTTTGTCGTACAGGGTCGCTTTCCTTTGTAATGTTTTTCACAAACTCATTATACATCAGAAAGTCCTGTACGATATTTTTTTATGAAAAAGTTGTAAAGTGGTGTAGCCATAATATCTTAGCAATAAAAATCCCGATTGAGCTTGCCCTTATTGTTTCCCTTGTGTTATATCGTCCCACCAGTGTTTACGAACTCTGATAAGGGCAAATACAAGGGCAAGAAAATCCTATAAAACAGTATAACACAAAATAAAAGTGACATGGTGAACTGATTGAAATGCTTCTAATTTTTGTCGCAAATAATTGATTAAACAATAAGGAGCATTCCTGTAATTCATTAAAAGCGCCAATTGAATAAAAAAAACCTCAAGGTAAGATTGAGTTGCATCTTGGCGGATGTAAACAAAACAATCAAACACCGGAGGTTCCAAATGAATTATACACAGAATGAAAAGATTGAGCAAGTAACAGATTCAACAATAGTTGTCGGAGTTGATATCGGAAGCCAGATACATTATGTTTGTATTTACTTCACACTTTAAAAGACATAAAATTTACGGATATAGAAGAATAGGGCTTCATGCCGGTATATGAACGTCAGGAAATCACTGATGATCTCCATGAAACCTGCGGATTCAGAACGGACTATCAATTCATAACAAAACGGAAAATGAAAGGAATTCAGAAAAAAGTAAGCGGAGATAAAACACTACTATATTTCGTGTATGCAGATAAAAGTGCCACACCCCTTGTATTTACAGGGATTGTGGCACTTTTTTAACTAATCAACTGTCAAATATGAAATTATATAGAGAAACGGCTGTTTTGTCAAATTATATATCAAATTGAATCCACCTTATCAATCGGCCATAATTTTCTGAGTGCCGCATAAGAAATCAAAAAGTTTGCGAGCCATCCAGCCGGTACAGCAAGCCAGACAAATGCAATACCAAAACGAGGGGCACAGATTAAGGCAACTGACAATCTTATTGCAAGATTTACCATATTTGCAATAAGAAATGGCCGCATGATTCCAAGCCCACGAAGGACTCCATCTGTTGCCATCTTGATACCCATGAAAATGAAAAAGTAGCCTAGCCATCTCATATAATCCCCTGATACCTGATAAGCTAAAGCAGTTCCGTCTTTTCCTAAGAATAACGAAGAAATTTGCGTATGCAATGTCTCAATAACTATAAAAGCAAGAACTGCAAAACATAAATCTAACACCAGTGCAGCATGATATCCTTTTTTGATACGTTCGATTTTCTTTGCACCAAGATTTTGGGAAACATACGGTGAAACTGCATTTCCAATAGATATAAATATCAGTGAAAATACATTCTCTACTCTCATCGTTGCCGAATAACCCGCTAGTGCCTGTGTACCAAATGGATTTACAACCGCCTGTACAATCATCATCCCAATTGACACTGTAGACTGCTGAAGAACCGAAGGTACAGCAATTCGAAGCATTGAACGTAACTCCTGCCCGTCAAACCAGCTAAAGTGACTTTTATATCGACGCATCCGACTAAAGAAAATCAAAAGTGAAAATACTGCAGAAATTCCTTGTGCAATAAGAGTCGCAAGGGCTGCACCAAACACACCAAGACCAAGTCCAGCCACCATCCAAAGGTCCATAAATATATTTAAAACCGAAGAAAATATTAAAAGACCTAACGGAATCTTTGATTCGCCGATTGAAGTGAACATCGTTGAAAGGATATTGTACATAAACAGAAACGGAAATCCCACAAAATAAACTCGAAGGTACAGTACCGCTTCATCCAATATATCAGCAGGTGTCTGTAATAAACTCATCATTGGATGGGAAAAGCAAAATCCAAACAGACCCAGAAGTATACTTAGAATCAGAAAACTAATTAATGATGTCGACACAATCGTTTTCATTTTGCTATAATCCCGGGCACCAAAATAACGGCTTACAAGAACCCCTGCACCTACACCTGCACCCAATGCTATACAAATGAATACATTCGTAAGTGCGGCGCAGGCACCAACTGCAGCAAGTGCAGATGAGCCAACAAACTGACCAACAATAATAGAATCAGCCATATTATATACTTGTTGAAAAAAACTGCCTAGAATCATAGGCATTGCAAAAACAGTCAGCGCTTTAAGAGGCGCATCTGTAATTAAATATTCATCTTTTGACATTGTCTTATTTTCCTTCTATAGAGATTTATTTTATATCTTTAAAACACAAAATGCAAATGTTGTTATGATCAATCAACATTTTCTGATAAATTGATTATAACATGTATTATCCTTTTTTCATAATAAAAGGTTTTATACTAATTCTTTTCTAATTCTTTTTCTAAATTTATAAACATAAACAAGGCTCAAAAGGGCACTTTCCCTTATGAGCCTATACACTTTATCATCTAACGTATTTTGCTTTCATTTTTCCATGTCTACACATGGCATTTTTCTCTTAAATCGCGTTCTATGATGGTTCTTTCATCTTGCTGATATCCTTTGCTTGCATTTTTCTTGAAGTACTATAGGGCGGAACCAGTTTTAAAGATAATCGTCTCTTTTTCACACTTTAACCTTCGTATATTCTACCCTCGCTTTCTTTCTAGTTCCTGATCCAGGTACTTTGGTATCGGCTTTCCGGATCGGCGAGCAATAGCAATCTGTTTCTGATCGATTGTAATGCCATCTTCTTTGACCATTGCCATATTCATAAATAAATGTTGTTTTCCAGGTGTGTCTTCATCCACGTGGTAAATCGCATAGCGGTCACCATTACCTCTGAACATTTCTTCCTCTAGGGTATAATCATACTTAAATGGGTACATAGCCCTATCAACTCTCTCCGAAATATCCGTTCCTTCTGTAATCGTGTCTTCCAGCCAGTTTTGGATATCTCCCCATGATTCAAACTGTAGATAGCCGGCAATTTCATGCGTCCCATCCGGTGCCAGTTCAATATGTCCCGGTTTACTTTCCTGATAATCATAACGGTATCCGGCTGCTTCCAGTGCATCTACCAAAATGCCATATTTTTCATGTAATTCCGTTTGCTGTTTTTCTTCAAGAATGATTTCCAATTCTTCTGTAAGCTGATTAATCATTTCACCAGCTGTCTTGCGGATCACATCCATAGATGCTTTCATTTCCTTCATTTCCCGGCTGCTACTCCAACCTGCAATGTAAGGAAAACTATAATCCGATGTATCCAAACCAAAGGAAGAGCACACACAGTAAGCAACGGATTCTGCTTCAACCTCTTTTGTCAGTCGGTCTTTTTCTACACCAAGACTTTCCATGATCTCCCTGTCATGCAGTTTTACATGGGCGGTTTCATGAATAGCAGTCTTTAAGGTCTAGCTTTCACTGAGTCCTTTTTTTATCACGATTTCCTTGTCTGCATTGTGATAATATCCATTGGCATTGCCCTCGATCTCATCGAATCGTATCGGCACTGGGGATATTTTTTGGATAGCCTGCATGAAAGAATCAAAATCCTGTACAGCTGCAGTCAGTAATTCTGGTGCCAGTGTCTGGATTGGTTCCCATGATCGGTCGCTGATTTTCATCCAGGACTTTTTTTTCCTTCATTTTCTTATATGGTGCTGGTGCGATAATTGTAATTCCTTTTTCACCTTTCATGACCTGTCTACCCATGGACTGCCAGTTTTTGTAGCTGGTAACAAGTGTGGCATCCGGTCGCTGCATGGCGATCAGCATTGTATTATTAAAAGAATAATTGTGAAACTTTGCCATGGTTTTAAGAAATTCCTGATAGCGGTTACTTGTAAAAAGCTCTTCCACACCGGATTCCAGTGACTGCATAATGCTGCCATATCTTTTCCCTGGACCGGCAGTGGAATAGTAGTAGTTTTATTTTGTTCTGTCATAATACTCCTTTCCAAAAACGCCCCACGACATTGTGCTTATGCCGCAGGGTTTTTTATTAGTTGATGAGATGATTATTTTTTATTAGAGTTCCATATCGTGCTTCTTTGTTTTCGGTTTCTGATCTGGCTGTTCTTTTCCTGCTTTCTCTGTTTTTGCAGCCTGTGCTTCTTTTTCTTTCTGACGTTCTGTGAATCTATCTGCCTTTTCAAAGACATGATCCTTTTGTCTAAATTTGATGTATCTCCCGGAAGTGTATAATGAACATTCCAATGATCATTTTCTGCTGAATTTACTCTTTATAATAAAAGTATCAAAATGAAAAAAATCACAGCAAATTTCAAATTATTTTATTTTTGTACAATATCACTATAATTTGTCTCAGGGTAAAGAAACAAATGCACCTGTTATAGTGGCTCCGCCGTAGTTCCAACTTTTACATGGAATGAAAGGAAAAGGACAGCACAAAAAAGGAGAAACTGCACTGCCTTTCCTGGCCAGATACAGTTCCACCTCTTTGCATTCCTTTTTTGTTATTTAATGTATTCTTTTATTAACATCTGATCTTTTAGACAATGCTTAAATACTTTGTTATAAGGGATTCAGATACCGTCATTTTTTTCTCACTAATGATGCGATTTTCCTGGTGCTCAGGCATTTATCCGTCATTTTGTTTCTGCTTCAGTTCCTTTGCCAAACATGTGTCACGTTTAATGTATTTAGCGATTGTATCAGTTAATTCCTCCATGTTAATCGGCTTGGAAATATGGTCATTCATGCCTGAATCCAGGGATTCCTGAATATCATCTATAAAAGCATTTGCAGACAAAGCTATAATTGGAATCGTAACTGCATCGGATCGCTCTATACCTAGGGCTCGAATGGCTTTCGTTGCTTGGTGTCCATCCATGTTTGGCATCATAATATCCATCAAAATAAGATCGTATGTGTCTCGTGGATGATTTTTAAACAAATTCACGACTTCTTTTCCATCTGATGCGCGTGTTACGGTCATACCGGCATCTTCTAGCATTATCGTAGCAAGTTCAGCATTTAGATCATTATCCTCTGCCATAAGAACATGAACACCTGTCAAATCTCTATGTAGAGGTTGTTTTTGTTTTGATTGAATAACTTGTTCTGTCAACTCCAGTGGAATCTCCACAGTGAATGTAGTACCTACACCTTTTTTGCTCTCAACAGCAATTGAACCGCCCATCATATCTATATGTTTTTTTGTGATGGCCATGCCAAGACCGGTTCCCTTATATTTGGTTCTGGCATTAGCATCATCTTCTTGTGAAAACGGCTTGAATAATTCTTTCTGGAACTCTTCACTCATGCCAATACCATTATCTTGAACAACATAACGAATTATGATATGTTTCTCATCCGTTCCGGGGTAACTGCTGATATCCAAAGTAATCTTTCCACCGTCCTTTGTGAATTTCACAGCATTGCCAAGAAGATTCACCAGGACTTCTCGAATACGCGTAACATCCGCAAGGACATATGGGTTCTTTGGTCTTTCTCGATGTACTTCAAACTTAAGATCTCGGTTATAAAGAAGTCCATTCATAATCGCCTGGACGTTATCTGTCAATTGAGTAATATCCACTGGCTCAGGCGAAATGATAACTTTTCCACTTTCAATGCGACTAAAATCCAGAACGTCATTCAACAAAGAGAGAAGATGATTCGAACTTTTTTGAACTTTCTCCAAGCTATCATGAATATCTGAAACCGTGTTCTGATGAAGCGCAATGTTTGTAAATCCAATAATGGCATTCATCGGCGTTCTGATGTCATGGCTAATATTAAGCAAAAACGCAGATTTTGCTTTGTTGGCAGCATCTGCTTCCTCAGCGGCGTTCATTAATAATTGTTTTTGTTTTTGCTCTTCTGCCTTGCTTTTCTGGTAAACATAATAGGTATATAGACAAATTAAAAGCAATACAGCTCCTGCGACTAAACCGCAGATGATGGAAATATGATTCGTCTCTTCAACCATTCCATAAGCTGATTGCATATCCATTTCAATGCAAAATGCGCCAATGATTTCTCCTGTCCCATCATGATTTGCGCTTACAGGATAGCAAGCCGTAAAAATCGGACCCCATGTTGTATCAATGATATCCTGAGAGTACACATTCTCCCCAGAAATAGCCCTATCAATATACGGAACCATTTCTTCCTCAATATAATCTCCAGGTCGTCTTACATCATCCGCATCCGGATCCAAACCGTCTACCACATAAACGAGTTTTCCTTCTTCATTTTTTGTAGCGGTGTAAATATATCGAGTAGAATTCAGTGTTCTGATTTCATTGAAATATGAAGAAATATCCTTATATAATTGCTTCTTTTCATCAGATTGATCTTTGATTTGAGCAAAATCTTCTTTTCCAATTTTTCCATTCACAAGCTTATGTACTGCATCTGCACTCTCTGTATCACGCGCAATTTCTGTTTCAAGGGCGGTCTTAGTGTAAGAACTTTGCAGGATAAATGTATACAGTGCTATTACAAAAATTATCAAAAGCCCCATAAGCACAAGGATACTACCTGTATTCTTCAGTCTAAGGAATTTCTTTTTCTTCAAATTAACTCCTTCTTTTGTTTTCTTCATGTCGTTCACTCATATCCTCTCTTCATTCTCTTCCAAATGTTCCGAACATTTTATTATATCACAGCAACATATTGTTCCGCTATTATTTTTTCAAGACATATGTCTATGACAAATGCTCAGTATCTCTTCTTTCATTTCTGCCGGGGTATATGATTTCGGAAAATACCGATACAGTTGTTCGTTGTTAAACATCACTCTGGTAATTTCCCCTTTTTTGATCTCACCCATGATCTCTCTCATTTTTGTTCCAGTCAGCTTTTTCTCCCGGCTTAATTTCTTTATTCTCTGTGCCTGGGAAATGGATGGGACTGCCTGTGTATACTCCATAGCATCTATAAATTCCTTTTGTTCCTCTATCGTTAAATACGAAAGTTCCACAGCCGGGTTAAATGAAAGTTCTCCGTTATCCAGCTTTTCCAGTAACTCAGAAATCAGATCCGTCAACTTCAGATACCGCTGTACCTGTTTTGCACTGTCACCAAATTCTTCACCAATGATTTCTACTGTCTTTTTTCCTTTCAACGGGTAGTCAGACTGGCTACTTTTTCTTCTTCCTCCGGTTCGCTTCATAGCTTCATTCTTCATCTTATAAGCAAAAGCCTTTTCACTGAATGTGATCTGCTGCCTCTGTAAATTGTAGGCTAAGACCACAGCGCCTTGCCTTGTTACCAAGGTAGGTTTCCATAGCCTCGCCCCGAAACCGTACGTACACCTCTCGATGTATACGGCTTCCCATTTATCATAGTCTTTCAGTTATTTCGTAATCATGGCATAACAGTTTGGACAAACTGCAAGTGTCTTGCGACGCTTAGTCAACATAATAGTGTTCCATTCATTGTCCGCTTTGATTGATTTCAAAGACTTCACATGATGCATGCATATATCTCCTGTGTTTTCTCCACATAGTTCACATACACCCAGCTTAATCCTTGTTCTCAAATAATTTGGATTATCATACTTGACGTATTGTGGTAAGAGGTCGGGTTCGAAGCTACAGGCGTAGCGTTTCTTCTTGAATCCATCATGATAGAACTCACAGTATTTTAACCCTTTCTTTGTATTATAAGGAACCATAAAAATTCCATTCCTACGGTATTTTCTCTGTATCTTGTAAACGCTCTTTTGATATTTAAGTCCAAAGGTCTTATACATGCTATATTCCAAGATGAATGCAAAGTTTTTGATGACTGTTGCATTTTCCGCTATCGAATAGTAATTATATATACCTCTAATCTCGGCATTCACCTGTGATACTATTTCCACATCGGTCATGTGAACCATATTGCCTCTGTGGTGAGAATCCCATATTTCTTTGCCATTTTCATCATACCTAATCCTAAGTGCACCATACTCTATTAGCTTAGCTTGCCACTTATCCCTTGGAGCGTATAATTTGATTCTGCCCGTATGAGTTTTCCTTAACTGATGCTTTGAATCATACATTAGTGCTGAATTCTTGGCTGTAGTAATGTCGTAGCCTAGGAATCTGGCTTTATCTTGACTATGCGTGATTTTGGTCTTTTCTTCGGACATCTCAAGATGCAGAGTATCCTCGAGAAATACTCTGAATTTATCTTTTATTTCAGAGGCATCCTCGAATGAACCAATGACTCCTATTAAGAAGTAGGTAGACCCAAGGAACCTCCCCTTGAGTCCCCATCAGAACCGTACGTGAGCCTCTCGACTCATACGGCTCCCTCTCCAACAGATGGTAATATTCCAAATTTCCAGTGTGCAAACAAGTTTCTGTCTCTTCTGGCTACTGCACCAAGCCAGTGCTCGGCTCTGCTTCTCGTGTTTTTCTTTTTATAACTTCGTCGTACCCATTTAATCAGACATTGATTGATATAACGCAACACCTCATAAAATTCTGACTTATAATAGTGTGTGTAGTAGTTAATCCATCCTTGCACTACTTTGTTTATCATGTTCCCAATATCTTTTAATGAGAGATCCGCCTTTAACTGTATCTTCCATTCTCTGATCTTCTGTTTCATAGCAGTTTTGGCTTTTTCACTGACCGCAGGCGTAAAGCCTACAAAGAACTTTCCTTCTTTATTCTTATTTAGCCTTGGTCTGAACGTATATCCCAGAAAAGTGAATTGGGTACAACTATAGTTTTGTGGCCTTCGGTTATCCTTGCAGTAGACAATACGTGTCTTTTCTTTATTCAGTTCCAATCCAAACTGCTGAAAACGTTCTTCCAGTTTCTGCTTTATAAATGCAGCCTGCTTGTACGATTGGCAGTGCAGTACTCCATCATCAGCATATCTTTCCCACCAGATGTTCGGATATGCTTTTGTCATAAAGTCATCAAATACATAGTGAAGAAATAGATTTGCAAGCACAGGACTGATAACTCCACCCTGAGGTGTTCCTGACCTGCGTTCAGCAACCGAGCCATCACTCATGATGAACGGCACTGTAAGCCAACGTTTTATATAAAGTATCAGCCATTTTATTTGCGTATGTTTCTCAACCATGTACATCAGATATCCATGTTTGATGTTATCAAAGAGCCCTTTGATATCTAATTCCAATACCCAGTCTCTTTTAAAACATCTTTCCCTTGCTTGTCCTACTGCCTGAATTGCAGATTTGTTCGGACGGTATCCATATGAGTCATTGTAAAACATTGGTTCAACCAGCGGTTCAAAGTACATCTTCGCAACCATTTGTGCGATTCTGTCTTCTACTGTTGGAATTCCCAAAATTCTGATTCCACCATTTTTCTTGGGTATTGCTACTGCCCTTACAGGCTTCGGGAAATAACTTCCTGATGCCATCCGGTTCCATAGTTTATACAGGTTGTTATTAAGATGCTCCTCAAACTCTTTTATGGTTTGTTCATCTGCCCCGTAACTTCCTGCGTTTTCCTTTACCGCCTGAAAAGCTGCAATTACAGCCTTCTTTGAAATATCAAACTGTTTTGCTTCGCTCATAAGCTCCTCCTTATTCCTAAGTTGACTTATTTACTCTGCTTGGATACTGTGGCTTCTTCGCTCTGTTTTCTTTTCAGAAACCCTCTTCACTACTACAAGCCACTCTGCCCCTATGACTGTATCAGTACTCTGTACCTTGCGGTTCGTCCACTTGGCACTCTCCCTTAACACCAGCCCGTAGGTTCCCACGTTCCATATGAATGCCTGAACAGTGTTCATGCCACCTTTACGCCGTCCACCGCATAACCAGTAAATAGGCTCCCGTTATGCTTATCCCAGGTTAACGACTGACCCCCTGGTTTTGATGGAGTCTCTACGCTTTCGACGTTTTCGTAAGTGGTTCACAGCTTCGTTCATCTCCACTGTCCACACCTGACTGTTTTGTACAGCCTTTTCTCTGACGCTCAGTACCATAGCTTTTGACTACAGCACCTCAGAGTGATTTGAAACCTCCACCTATATAGCGGTTCCGATGGGCCTGCCATCATCATTCACACAGCATGGCTATACTTGTTTGACATCATGTCACAAGTTTCCGCCTTCGTGGCGCACAATCATCCGCATATCTACAGTAGACCAAACTTTTGTAGTCTTCATTATTTGCTCGCTTACTTGGTAAGCTGTGCTTATAGCTAATGGCATCTTTTTGCAGACGCAGAGCTTCTTTTCTTTGTTGCTCATTCCAACTGTCCCAGTTTGCTCGGTTTCTTCTTCTGATGTAGTACAGCTTGCTTGCGGCTCGTGAGTATTCAAGGTTATCCTTTGATTTTCCCTTGCTAAATTCTTTCTTTAGACGTTCTGCAAACTCATCCAATTTTGACAGATAGATATTTGCTAACATAGGGCTCACGCCTGAACCTTGGGGTGTTCCTGAAAATGTACAATTGTACACCCATTGCTCCATATATCCAGCTTTCAGCATTTTCCATATGAGAGCCAAGAAGTTTTCATCCTCGATTCTCTCCCTCAGAATGTTTACTAGCACATGATGGTCGAAGCTGTCGAAGCATGCATGTATATCACCTTCTACGAACCAAGTGATTCCGGTGAACTGATTTTGTATCTGCTGTAAAGCAGAGTGACAGCTTCTGTTAGGTCTGAATCCATGAGAATAATCTGAAAAGTTAGGCTCATATATGCTCTCAAGAATCATTTTGACCACTTCTTGTACTAATTTGTCTTCTGTTGATGGTATTCCTAGCGGGCGTTTCTTTGTGCTATTTTTCTTTTCAATGTACACACGCCTTGCAGGGTTTGGCTGATAGCTGAAATCTTTGAGACTTTCTATAAGCGCATTGATACGTTTTTCACTCATTCCGTCTAAGCTTTTGCCATCTACACCAGGTGTCATACTTCCTTGCGATTGGCTTATGTTTTTATAAGCTAAGAAGTAAAACTCTGGGTTGTATAAATTCCGATATAATCTCTTGAATTTATACTCTTTGTTTGTTGTTTTTTCTGAAAGACTTTTCAATACCTTTACTGGTTCTCTCAATGTCTCACACATCCTTCCTCGTTTTAGTATTGAACGATAAACTGCCGCCCTTCGCCATGTGGGCGTTATTATTCGCTTCCGTTTTTACGGCTATCCTTGTCAATCCAAGGTCCGCGGACTACTACGACGGCTCCGTTACCATGCTGAATATTCAGAGTCATCTCTCTTGCTTTTTACACTTGAGATTTATCACCTTTCGGCATTACTCATAGCCCATGGGCATTTCAGTTTAGGTAATCCCCGTTTAGCATCATTATGATAAGTTGTACTATTGTCGGTATGGGAGTTTTTGTCATTTTCCATTACTTATGGCTAGCTTGCATCGATTATCCCACGGATTGCAGACAGCAAAATACTAATCCGCCAATGCACCACCGTAACATCTTCCCTTCGGTGTGGAGATGGTTAGCTCCAGCCTCTGACTTTCCTTCAAGCAGTGTAGCCTTCATCCTCATATAGTACCTTTCGCCTCGACACTCAGTCGCAGCTTGGAAGCTTCGCTGACTTGTGCCTTTACAAACGTGCTGTTGTCCCCTTTATGTTTCCACTCGAGGTTAGTTGTTGGCGATAAGATTGTGTTTTTCACACTTGATAATTTTTCTTATTGCTTTCTCAGAGCAAAATCATAATGACCCACGCCGCTTGGGTGTCCACCCCAAGCGCCTTACGGGCGCACGGAATCCACCATACTTAAAATGGAATCATCTTCACTTAATACTCGGATAATTACCGGTACTTTACGGTATCCCAGCTTCTCCGCAGCATGTTTTCTTCTGTGTCCGGAAATAATCTCATAAACACCATCTGGAATCGGTCGTACAATCAGCGGATTTATGATTCCGTATTTCTCAACACTCGCACTGAGCCGAATCATTTCCTGATCCATCCAAATCTTAAACGGAGGGTTCTTAAAGGTCCGCAGACGTTCCAGCTGAATCTCTATGATTTTTTCGCCATTTTCTGGAACTGATGCACTTCGTGTATCCACTGTATCCATATCTTTCCTCCATTTCTTATCTGCAACAGGCTTTCTGTTGACCTTAGTTCTCACTAAGCAAAGATTCTATTGTATTCACACCTAATAACTTACCGCCGGATATTTCCCTTCCTCTTTTTTCTTATCTGAGCTTGAATTTACATCCACTTTCTCAAATAAACAGCTGGCTTTTCTCTTTTATTAGAATTTCGATTTATTTCCAGCTATTATACCAGCAGTGCGTTTTATTAGACAGCGGCTAATAGGATTCTTTCCGTATTAGCTGATATTCCATTCCATTTTCCCTCTGAAAAAACAAAAAAGCGGAAATTATATTAGAAATTTTTCTAATACATTCCGCTTTTGATAGGACGTCCCGTGCGGGAATCGAACCCACATCTAGTGCTTAGGAGCTCGAGATACCACTGTAAATACATACAATGATTAGTCAACCTAAGTCAAGGAAATCCTTGGTTTTCCTAACTATTCTGTTACTCCCTGTCAAAATAAGAAAACCTGTTTTCATCTCTGTAAAGCACCTTTCGGTGCTCGGAGCACCCGGAGGATATAACCATTCCGTTCCATCGAGTTCACTCAGTTGGCCACCATTACGATTCAGCTTCGTAACAATGATCACTTGGTTTTCTTATTAGATTAACTATATTATAACGTGCTGTAGGTCGGATGTCGATGATTTTTTGACCATATTTATTGTTTTATATGTTATTTCTCTACTAGTTCTGTAAACTGGAATCTGATGCTGTCTACCTCTTATCCAATCCATTTTTTAATTTCAAAATATCTTTTCTGATTTTTTCAATGACTGTCTTAAATTCCTCATCACTTTTTCCTGTTGGATCTTCAAGTCCCCAGTTATCATCAAACGGTCTTCCTATAAATGGACATCCCACATTACACCCCATTGATATTGCAATATCCGGATTTGGAATATCACTAACCAGCTTACTGAACTGCCCATCTGCTTCCATATCTATATTATATAATTCCTTCATAATACGGACAGCATCTTGGTTAATCTGTGGTTTTGTTTCTGTACCCGCCGAATAACTTTGAAACACATCTGATGCCAGATGTCTTCCAAAAGCCTCAGCAATCTGACTTCGGCAGGAATTATGGACACAAATAAATGCCACTTTTACATTACTCATGAAATGGACACCTCTCCTTTATACACTGCTCATTAAAATCTGTGAATCCACATTGCATTTGTTCGTATTGCAATGTTACTCCATAATGAGCATTCACATAATCAATACCATTCTTAAATGCTATCATTGCATCTCTCTTACAGCATCTTGGTCCGTTTATGGCTCCTAATTCTCCGATTGCTTTCGAGGTAAACTGCATATGATTTCCCCATGTTCCATCTGTTGAAAGCGGACCTGTTCCGTCGATGATTGCAAGTGCAGCGCCAATGGATGTGATTGCTCCGCATATTCCCCATAAACCACACATTGCTCCCGGCATCCGAAGTCCTTCTGACATCAGCCTGTCCAATGCCTGTTCTAAGTCTATCTCTCCACCTGCGTTTTTGTAGGCTACTAGCAAACTTGCACCATCTAATATATGGTGTTCCGGTCCATGAATGCTGATATATTCCTTCTCTGCAATCTGCTTAAAAATAACAACCGGATTTGTTCCCTGTTCTTTCTTTATATCTTTTACAATCAGTTCTGCTTTTTCTCTTACTGTCATAGAAACCTTCCTTTCGTCTTATTTGCAATACACCGATGATCATGCATAGAATGACCCACACAGATAAATACTTTTGAAAAACTTCATCTTAGCATTTCCCATCTAACAACAGCTATCTTTTTTGTCACAGCATGACTCACATGTCAAACTGCCAATAAAATTCTTGAATTCTAATAAAGTATCACAATTCAAAGAGTAATGATGCCATTTACCTTCTTTGCGATCATTTACCAATCCACATTCCACCAGTATCTTCATATGATGAGACAGGGTTGGCTGTGTAATTTCAAATTTTTCCAAGAGCCTGCATCCACATTTTTCGCCATCTGACAACATTTGCACTATTTCTAATCTGTTTGAATCTCCAAGTGCCTTGCAGATTAATGCAACATTTGTTAGTTCCATTTCATTTACCTCGCATTGATATTTATCTATGTGTGTAGATTAGCATATACATAGATAATTATCAATGTGTTTTTATAAAATAAAGCCATACATTTTCATGTACAGCTTTAAAAACTTGAATTTAGCGATTTCTTTTTCCGGTATTCTCTGTCCCACGGATTTCCTCATGATAGAAATAATCTACGATCACCGGATGCCCCTGCGGGACTCTGCCATAAGGCATTTCATTATCCACAAAGGCACAATCATACTTCTTAGCCATTTTCTCAGCTTTTACTTCAAGTGCTTCAAAGTAGCTGCGGTTATGCTTGTTATAGATCTCGTCGTAAAGTGGTACAAGATCAGGATATTTTCCGGCGATATAATCCATAATTGTCTTTTTGAAACCGCCTCGAAGATTGAGATTTTCGAGCCAGAACAGATCGCACTGATTCTTTACCCGCTCAAAGATTGCTTCAAAATCCGTGATACCGGGGAATACCGGGGATACGAAACAGACTGTACGGATACCTGCTTCATATACCTGCTTCATAGCAGAGATACGGCACTCAATGCTCGAAGCAGAGTCCATATCGTTCTTGAAATTTTCATCTAGTGTGTTGATCGACCATGAAACGGTTACACGTCCAAGCTTCTTCAGCAGATCAATATCCCGTACCACAAGATCCGACTTTGTGCAAATCAGAATATCTGCGTCACTGCCGATCAGCTGCTCCAGAAGTTTTCTGGTATTCCCGAATTGCTCCTCCTGTGGATTGTAGCCATCTGTCACAGAACCGATGACCACCCGCTGTCCGGCATATTTCTTCGGATTTTTAATTTCCGGCCAATGCTTCACATCAAGGAAAGTGCCCCATTCCTCCTTGTGCCCGGTAAAGCGCTTCATAAAAGAAGCATAGCAATACTTGCAGGCATGTGTACAGCCCACATAGGGATTGACCGAGTAACCGCCTACCGGCAGACTAGACTTAGTCATGATGTTCTTTGTTTCTACCTCACGAATGAGGATTCCATTCATTACTTCTTCCATGATTTCTGTACCTCTAACACTTTATTAAATTCTTCCGGCATTTCCTGAATCATATTTTCATCCCCTATGATAGGGACAAGGTCTTCCTTCATAAACACCGGAATGCCGAACTTATGTGCCTGGTCCGCCAGAGACCATGCCCATTCCGGCTCCGTATGAATCTTCCTGCTCTGAGCTCCGGTCATGGTGCCGACAACGATCCAATTGATTCCGGAAAGGTCAACTGTGCCGGGATCGTCGAATAACGGCTCAAAGGTAACATGGTAATGTTTTGCTCTGACGTTTTTCCGAAGGGCGTCGATACGCCACAGTTCTGCTTTCCTCGTCACCGTAACGCCAAACCATGCGTTTTCCAGATCGGTATCAAAATTCAGCAAATCAGGTCGCTTGGTAAGGAACAGGAACTGATGCTGTGGATTTTCACGGATCTTTGCAAATACCTCGTCTCTCCATTCCGGCTTCCATCCGGAGAGATCGCTCATCCCGGTAAGAAGAAAGTTCTGCGGACGTTTCTTTTCCATCATCTTGAACTTACCCGGAAAGAATTCAGGGTCAGCGAAGTCATCAATCATATGCCAGCGTTTCACGTTGTTGCGGGCATAGCAATATGTACACCCCACTGTGCAGCCAATGACGATATTCATGTTCTGAATCTGATCTTTGATACAAATACTCATGACTTCTGCCACTCCTCAAGATTCTTTCTGATGCGGTCGAGGCATTCCTCAAACCGGGTAATTTCTTCCTCTGAAAAACCTTTGTAGTAAATACTGCCCATCTCATCAGATACAGAATCGTACTCGCCCTTTAAGGCATGTGCTTTCTCAGTCAGAAACAGGAGTGTTTTCCTTTTGTCCGTTTTAGACTGAACACGGCTTATCAGCCCTTGATTTTCCATTCTTTCCAGCATCGTAGTAAGAGATGTTATCGCTAATCCGCATTTAGTCGAGAGTGACCTGATTGAGATACCATCCTCCTGCCACAGCACATAAAGAATACGCCCCTGGGCTCCATTAAACGCATCAATATTCTTTTCGCTGAGAATCTTCTCAAAAATCCGGTCTCCAAGCTGTTTTATTTTGGTGACAAGAAATCCTCCATTCATTTCCATACAAAAGCTCCTATATAGTAATTTATTAAAAACATACTATATAGGAGCTTTATTGTCAAGAGTTTATATGTCTTAATAGGTAAATTCCGTTTTTTTCAATTCTCCAAACTGGAATTGTTCGAGCTTTTCAAATACTAACGTCCTTAATTCTGTTCAATAATTGATTTATAGTAGTTACCAAAGTCAGCAAGTGAATTAACAATTGGAAGCATTTTTGTTCCGAGTTCCGTTAAGCCGTATTCAACTCTCGGTGGCTGCTCATGGTAATCGTGGCGATATGCCAGCCCATCACTCATCATTTGTCTTAAACTATCTGTCAAAACTTTTTGTGAAATACCATCTATACTTCGTTGTAGCTCATTGAATCTCCATGGACGCTCTTTCAAGTTACGCAAAATCAGCAGTTTCCATTTTCCTCCGATAAGAGATACTGCTGTTGCAACTGGACATTCCGGTAATTCTTCTTTTGCTCGCATAATTCTCACCTCCGAGTCTATTGTAACACATTCATTTTTGAGTGTACAGTTACAAAAAGGTGCGTACTTGTTTTTGTATGTGTCTCACACTATACTAATACCAAGCAACCAGAAACTACAAATTAACTATGGAGGTTATTATGGCAAATTACACAAAAACAACTATTGGAAAGGAAAACCGAATTGAGCTGCATGAAAAGTTGTCTTTAACAGGTGCAGAAATCAGTTTAAACGAACTACCTGCAGGAGCAAATGTCCCATTTGTTCATTCTCATAAAGAAAATGAAGAAATCTATGGAATTCTTTCAGGTAACGGCAAAGCCATAATTGATGGAGAAGAAATCAGTCTTTCAACTGGAGACTGGCTAAAAATCGCACCTGCTGCAAAGCGTCAGTTTTTTGCATCCGATATTTCTGGAATTACTTATATCTGCATTCAGGTAAAAGAAAATTCTCTGGAACATTTTACAGCAGAGGATGCCGTAATCGGCTAATTAAAGTATTTATTTACAAAAATGCACAGTTCACGATAAGCTAAGAACTGTGCATTTCTTTTTTGTTCAATATTACGTTTTCTCAATTTTTCAAACAAGAAGTTATCAGTGATTATCTTTTAGAAAACAGCCAACTACAGCGACGCCAAATCCAAGAACACCTAGGACATATCCCCAAAAATTATTTGTTGTCACAGCAATTCCTAAAGGTATTATTGCAATCCCCAATAACTCAATCTTAATTCCTTATCATCCATTTTATCTGCCCCAAACAGCCGCTGCATTCGACCTTACAAGCAGTTCTTCCACAGGCAGACCAATCGGACAAATATCATGACAAGATAACGACTTCCCGCATCCCTCAAAATATTTCTTCTTATATTCAGCAGAAATCTCATTCAAATGAGTGCTTTCCTGTTCTTCATTCAGAATCCGAAATGCGTTGACTGCAGCAACAGCGCCTGCGAAAGTCCCATTTGCAGAGAAGTTAGGACACACTTCAAGGCAGCAGCCACACATCAGACAGCGTGCCGACTGGTATCTCGGTTCATGTGTCCACGGATTCATATAAGCTTCACTTTCAAGCCAAAGGTTCAGTTTTTTCAAATTTTCAAACAGAATTGACCGATCAACGATCAAATCTCTTACAAGCGGAAATTTGCTTAAAGGTTCCAAGGTGATTGTAGAACCTTTTAACGTATGTAGAAATGTAGAGCATGCTAGCCTCGGACGTTCGTTAATCAGCATGGCGCAAGCCCCACATTTTCGCACCATACAGCTACATTCCCAGCTGATGGGAGTAACTATATTCCCTGAATTATCTTTCAAAGGTGTTCTACTGTTCAATTCCTTTAGAACATTGGCAACAGAGCTGTTTTTGCTTCCGTCAAACTCAAATTCCTGCCAATAACTGTCTGATTTCTGACTCTCCTGCCGCCTGATTCTTATTTTATATACCAAGTGAATCACCGCCTTTCTGGAACAGGTACAAAGGAAATCTGTATCTGCTTTCCATCAAATCTGGCTACCGTTGTTTTAAGGTAATCATCGTCATTGCTCTTCGGATAATCCTCCCGCCAGTGTGCACCACGGCTTTCTTTTCTTGCAAGAGCACTCTTTAGAACTGCCATGCCAAGCAATGGAAGATTTCCTGTCAGCGCTTGTACCGTTTGAATCCCATTTAACAACGTATTCTCATTTCTGACAACGCCCATAGTATCCTGCATCACTTTGTTTAATTGCTTTATTTCTGAAATTTGAGACGTTGGTGGAAAATCTATCTGTGTCGCACAAGATAGATCTACTACATCTGCCTGTTCACATGCTGATTTTGCCGCAACACGTCCTCCGTATAACGCTCCTAACAGAGAATTTCCACCAAGACGGTTGGCACCATGATATTGGGCACAGCATTCTCCGGCAGCGTAAAGATTCTGAATCGGCGTTCTGTGCTGCTCATCCACCAGAATGCCTCCCATAAAATAGTGAATTCCCGGTAAAACAGACACCGGTTCCTTTCGTATATCTTTATGCAGATAGGTCATACAATCGTCTGCCAGACCAGATAGCTTATTTGAAATAATCTCCTCCGATATTTCCATCATGTCAAGAAATACCTCTGATTCATGGCTGACCTTCCATATCTCTCTAGCGGTAATATCTCGTGGCATCAGATTTCCAAGCTCCGGGTATTTTTCCTCCATGAAATACCATTGTTTTCCATCTTTCATGGCAAACAACCTGCCGCCTTCCCCTCTAGCTGCCTCGCTGATAAGCATACGTTTCCCGCCGCATTCCACAGTAGTCGGATGATACTGGATCATTTCACCATTTGCCAGAGGAACACCAAGCCGGAACAATTCTGCGGTTACTTCTCCCGTATTGGACAGCGAACCTGTTGTATTCCCAAACAATCCGTGCATACCACCGGAGGCAACAATGACCGCATTCCCCGGTAATTCCACAATTTCCTGACTGTATTCATCCCTGATTACGCAGCCACAACAAATATTGCCACACAGACGAAGTGTTAGGAAAGAATGATGGCTGAACCGTTCTACCATACCAGATGCTTCTTTCCTGCGAACAGCGTCTATCATAGCTGTCATGATCTGCTTCCCGGTATCGCTCTGTGCAAAAGCAGTCCGTTTCTTTTTCTGCCCGCCAAAATTCCGCAGATCCACATCATCATAGCCACTCATGTTAAATTTAACTCCAAGTTTTAGCAGCCAGTGCACCAGCTCCGGTGCTGCCTGTGTCATTCCCCAAACTGCATTTGGATCTGCCAGACCACATGCTGCCTTTATTGTATCTGTAAAATGTTCTTCGGGACTGTCGTTTTCATCTTTTGTATTCAAAGCTGCGTTGATTCCGCCCTCCGCCATAACAGACTGTGCCCGCTCTGACGGAAGGGAGGAAACCAGTTTTACATTGCATCCATTTTCCGCTGCCTGCAAAGCCGCTGAAAGTCCTGCCAGTCCAGCACCTATAATAATAATTGTCTTACTCATAGATATTGCCACCCAATATAATATAAAATAACCGCTCCCGCTATAAAAAGAAGAAGCACCGAAAGAATCAAATAAATATCACTCCTTCGTTCTTTATAACTGATGATTCCCAGTGATACGAGCAATGGGCGGATATTGATAAAAATATGAACAAAGATTGCCGCTACGAACAAAAGCTGAGTTACCATCTTTACAGTTGTAAAAGGGAACAAAATATATGTCCCATTCTGCACCTTTCCAAACAAGCCAATATGGAATAACAGCAGAATCAGTATTGCCATCCCACTGGCTCGTCTCGCCCAAAATATGACGTTTTGTTTCAGATACATTTTTCCTGATTGCTTCGCTGTCTGTAAACTCTGAACTGTCAGGATGACACCAATCACCGTATGCACAACAAGAATACCAACACCAATCCATGCAAGAAGTTTCCCTGCACTACTTCCAACTCCGTTCAGCATAAAGCTGCCCATGATTCCATGAATCATAAAAATGAGAAGCATTAAAACAGACAAAATCGTATTCCATTTTCTCATAAATTCCCGCTCACCTCATTTCTTCGCTGTCCATGATCATATAGTCCATCTGTGTTAGCGTTGTAACATCAATAAAATCATCCGATGCCAGGAATACATCATACTTTCCACTTACCACTCTTGATAGCATCATTGTGTTACTGTACTCTTTCAGATCTACGGAAAAACCGGCCTGTTTCAACCTGTCACAGAGTTTCTTAGCATAACTGACAAGCGGATAATCCGTCTCAGATACATATAACCGAAAACTAATGTCCGTTTTCATGAGATTTGTTTCATTTGTTTCCGAATCATCCAGTGCCAATTCTTTTAATTTATTCCGGGTGTTCTCGTTGTCGAGACCATCTGACATCATATTAATACCGAGAACATAAGAGCCTTCCAACTGTGCGGAGGCTTGAGCCGCCTTTTTTGACTTCGGTGTTGCTCCTGTGACTGCATCAATCATAGAAGGCGGTGAATGTAAAATGCCACCAAAACCTACAAGAAAAACAATCGTAACAACTAACAGAATCAGTTTTCGTTTCACATTCCCACCTCATTTCCTATTTTTTCAAAATTCTCATTGCGTTCAAAACAGCAATTATGGTAACGCCTACATCACCAAATACAGCTTCCCACATTCCCGCAATACCAAGAGCGCCAAGAATCAGGAACACACTCTTAATCCCAAGAGCAATCACTATATTCTGCATGACAATCTGTTTTGTCGCTTTTGCTACTTCAATCGCGTCCACCAGCTTAGACGGTTCATCTGTCATCAGAACTACATCTGCTGCTTCAATGGCCGCATCCGAACCAAGCCCACCCATTGCAATACCAACATCTGCACGGGCAAGGACAGGAGCGTCATTGATACCATCACCAACAAAAGCCAATTTGCTTCCCGGTCTCTTTTTACCATCTAAAAGCTCAACCTTTTCCACTTTTTGGTCAGGAAGCAGCTGTGCATAATATTCATCCAACTGCAATTCTTCTGCAACAGACTTCCCAATTTTTTCATCATCACCGGTAAGCATGACTGTTTTTTCCACGCCGATATGTTTCAGGTCAGAAATTGCTTTTTTACTGTCCGGCTTCACTTCATCTGTTATCAAAATACATCCTGCATATTGACCATCTACAGCCAAATAAACTTTTGTACCTGCTTTTTCACAGGTTGTGTACTCTATACATTCTGTATCCATAAGTTTCGTATTGCCAGCAAAAACTTTCTTTTCCCCTGCCATTACACTGATTCCATATCCTGAAATTTCCTTATAATCAGAAATCACTGACTGATCCATTTCTTTTCCATAAGCAGCAAGAATGGATTTTGCAATAGGATGGTTAGAAAAACTCTCTGCCTCTGCCGCATACTCCAGAACCTGTTCTTTTGAAAATCCATTTGCAGACAAAATATCCGTCACATTGAAAACACCTTTTGTAAGTGTTCCGGTTTTATCGAACACAATAACGCTGACATTATTAAGCGCCTCTAAATAATTACTTCCTTTTACAAGAACACCTCGTTTAGATGCCGCACCAATACCTCCGAAGAAAGTCAACGGGATTGAAATGACCAATGCACATGGGCAAGATACCACAAGGAAAACAAATCCTCTGCGAATCCACTCTGTCCAACCTCCACCAAGAAGGATCGGTGGCAGAATTGCCAGAATAGCTGCTAAGATTACAACAACAGGAGTGTAATAACGTGCAAATGTAGTAATAAAATTTTCTGTTGGTGCTTTTCGGCTTGACGCATTTTCCACAAGATCAATAATCTTTGAAACAGTAGATTCACCAAATACTTTCGTTGTCTTAATCGTTAAAACACCCGTCTGATTCATACAACCGGAAAGTGCTTCGTCTCCTTTATGAACGCTTCTCGGAACCGATTCTCCAGTTAAAGCCCTCGTATCCAGCATAGAATCTCCATCCAATACCACACCGTCTAATGGGATTTTTTCACCAGGCTTTACAATAATAATCTCACCAATGGCAACACTTTCAGGAGATATGGTAATCAATTTCCCATTTCTTCTTACTGTAGCAGAATCTGGACGTATATCCATTAAGTCTGATATAGATTTTCTGGAACGCTTAACAGCCAATGACTGAAAAAATTCACCTACCTGATAGAATAACATAACAGCAACTGCTTCTGGATATTCACCAATGACAAAAGCCCCAATCGTAGAAACACTCATCAAAAAATGTTCATCAAATACACGCCCCTTTGAAATGTTCCTCACAGCCTGCCATACAACATCTCCACCAAGAATAACATAAGAAACAATGAGAAAAGTTAACTCGATAGGCAGTGGCACTTTCGCAAAAACAGTCAATGCCATACCAATAGCATAGATTGCTGCACCAATCGCTAAACGAACTGTCAACTTCTTATCCTCATTGTTATAGGATTCATTGGCCTCCTGCTTTTTTTCCGGTATATAAGATTCCTGTACAATTTCAGAAACTTCCACATCGGGCTCATGACTATGAACAATCGTTTCAATCTGACTGGCTATCGTATCTGCAGCTGTCTGAGCAACATTGATTGTAAGCGTCTGCTTCATCAGATTTACCACTGAGGATTGCACTCCATCCAACTCTCCGACTTCTTTTTCAATTTTTGCAGAACAATTCGGACAATCCAATCCTTTTAACGAATAACTCTTTGTAACATTCATAACGGTTTCTTCCTGAACTTCCACATCGGGCTCATGACTATGAACAATCGTTTCAATCTGACTGGCTATCGTATCTGTGGCTGTCTGAGTAACATTGATTGTAAGCGTCTGCTTCATCAGATTTACCACTGAGGATTGCACTCCATCCAACTCTCCGATTTCTTTTTCAATTTTTGCGGAACAATTTGGACAGTCCAACCCTTTTAATAGAAATATGCGTTTCATGATAATCTCCTTGTAATTTGTTTAATTGTTCAATTACTCAACTATCATATTAAAAAATATTATTTCTGCCAAAGATGCTCAAATCCCTTGTCAATAATCTCTTTCACATGATCATCTGCCAGCGAGTAGTAAACTATCTGTGCTTCTTTACGGAATTTTACCAGATTCGCTAGGCGTAATGCCTTTAACTGATGCGAAATTGCAGATTTTGTTACCCCCAGTAGCACTGCAAGATCACATACACACATCTCACTCTGTTCTAGAGCGTGTAAGATTTGTACTCTAGTTCCATCTCCAAATAGCTTAAACAAAGAAGCCAACTGGATATAATCATCTTTTGGCTGCATCTTGGATTTCACATTATTCACAATATCCTCATGAATTACATCGCAATTACAAATATAAGGCGTTTTTGACATATATTCACCTCCAAATAATAATAGTTGAACAATTACTCAACTATTATTATACTTATTTTTAAATTTATGTCAATAAGCTGATGTTAGTTCCCCATAAATTTTACAATTAAAACCAGCTCTTTATTCTTTTCTTAATCTTTTTCCCAGTATACCGTTTTGGCTTTCTTGTCACACTTCCTGTAATCGAGTAGACTTACACCTCACAATGTAAGCCCCTCACAGAACCGTACGTGCGGCTTTCCCGCATACGGCTCTTCATAATAATATTTACATTCTCAAAACAAGCTGACATAAATCTTTGGCATTGCCAATGGATAATATTTCAGCATTTCAATGAATCCTTCTCTTGTATAACTCTTTCTGTCACTTCGTCTATTCAGCACCTTAAACAGAAGTTCTCTCACTTGTTGTTTGTAGTTTGAAATCATTCTGCCATTAAAACTTATGCCATAGTACCTATAATGACCTATTAGTTTCAGATTTAGCATCCTCTATATAAATACCACCCTGATCCTGAAACTTACATCCTGCATTAATAAAAACATTTTTACCTATATGGATATTTCGTCCGCAGTCTGTATAAAACGGAGGAAACATTCCAAAACTTTCATCTATTTTTTGTCCGGTAAGTTCCGACATAAGCTGTATAATTTCTTCTTTTGTATGATATTTGTTATTCAGCTCCATCGTTATCTTTAATGCCCTTTGAGACAGCTCATGCATGTTCTGACAGCTTTGCGATATTCTGATGCAGTTCTGCTGATTCAGCCTGCAGAATTACCAGATCTTCTACGCTCCGCTGTCCCTCATCCGGTAAGTCCTGCACTCCAATTCCATCTGTATTCTCACTGAAAACACAATCCAACAGCTCCGTCCACTTTGTTTTTCTTGTCATGGTTTCCGGATCTTCCGGCTGCCACTTTTTACTTCTGTAAACTTCATTACGGTAAGCGGAAAGCATTGCCTTGGCTACCTCTTTGGTTATTTCATAAAATTTCCCATCAACTTTTGCATAAAATTTGTCATTGAATTTATATGGATGCTCTACATACATCGTCCGTTCCTCCTGAATTTGAAATCTGTTTCGTGTTCCAAATTCAGGAGCGGAGGGGACCGGCTCCTTCTGATGCCTCTGATCATGCGTACTGATTTCCTTTCAGGCCACCAGATCAGTCAGACCTGTGGCTTATTGGCCGGAAATCAAAATTTCAGGGCAACAAAAAAAGCCCCTCCGGGGTGCTAACCCGAAAGAGCTTTTCTAATAATCATATGAAGTTTTCCTGCTGTTCTTTTATTTCCAGCATAATCAGTATAACAGTTCAAAGTATCAGGGGTATCTCAAATACCTGCCGTAAAGTATCACTGATTCCTCTAAAAGTATCATCATTTGATACTTTTTAAATTGGCATAAAAATACACCGGAACTCACCAGCCCGATGTATGATCTTCCTATTTATTTAATGTGCCATGATTTTTCTCATGTTGAGCAATTGCCTGACGAATCAGATACAGCACTTCTCCATTGATAGAACGCCCCTCAAATTCAGCAAGACTTTTCAGTTTTCCGTGCGTCTCAGAATCAATCCGAAGACCAAGATGTTTATCTTTTTCCATATGGCTTCCTCTCCATTTGATAAGTACAAAATAAGTTCATAATACAAGTACATTTTAAGTACAAAACATGGTAAAATGGTTTAAATGAACTTGTTTTAAGTACTCTATATTTTATATTAGGGGAGAGCATCAAAAATATGAAGAAAGAAAAGCGATATTATCAAATCCGAATGGATTATTTCTGGCTTTCCATTCTGGCAGTCATAATACTGCATGATGTTTCATCGTTTTAAATTCTTCATCGGTTAATTTTTCTGGTTTTTCCAGAATCTCATTCCCGATTGCGACCTTTCCTATGTCATGTAAAGCTCCGGCAATATACATTTTCTGACAGATATCCTCATCAAATCCCATGAACCTTGATATTTTTTCCGCACCTTCCGCAACACCCATTGAGTGGTTACTTGTAAAGGGTGATTTATAGTCCACAATATGGGCAAAAAGATCTGCAATAGCTTTAATCTGTGCAAAATTAAGTTCCAGCTTTATTCTGGGTACTTTCCTCCACAACATCGTATCCAGGGTTTCATTATCAATCATATGAATTTTTTCATCTGAAAAAGCATTAAAAAAAACTTCCACGCAGAAGGAATCAAACAATTTATCTTTTGACTTTATTACAAATTCTTCTGTTCTTTTCCACTCATCCAAATCTGATTTCATAGATCGGCAAAATATATCTATCGTATCACACATATGGATAATCCTTGCAAAAAACGGTACTTCATTCCATTGTTTTCCAAAAGGTTCACTTCCATCAGCTTTTTCATGGGGGGTACAGTATGACATTAGATACATCATTATGAAACGGTATATTTTTCAGAATTTTTTCTCCTATGGTACAATGCCTTCCCAGCTTCGTCACCCCGTTACGTAAAGCGTCATTTTGAAGCTCTTCCTGAATATATTGTGCCACTGCATTGTCGTGCAGCAATGCACACTCTGCCAGATCCTGCAGGCTTTGACCCTGTATACCCATTTTTTTCAGCAGTACAAACCGCCATATATGCCACACGTTTAGAATGATTGTTTGTTACTTTAATCAGCTCTGCCTCTACACAGTCCAATGCATATGAGCAGGCTGCTAATAACCCCAGCACATCAAATTTCATTTTTGATCTTGTCTCCTCCTTTGTTCTGTTTTCTGAGAAATCTGGAATATGCTTACCATGACAGATTTCTCAGCCTCGGATCAATAAAAGCATATGTTTTGTCTTTTCTTTAATTTTTCCATGACCGTTGGATATTTTTTATAATCTGTGTGAGGTAAGGCCTGGGCAGCTACCATCTGTTCCAGAAAATCATCCACTTCCGCAAATTGTATATAAGTCATTTCTTCCAGTATCTGATCAATATCTGCAAGAAGTTCTTTGTTCAGCAAAAGCTTTTGTGCTCCTTCCAGCGAAGAATTTCCAGCATTGATCATCTTCTCCCGTTCCATGTCAGGATACATCCCAATGGTAATGGCTGATTCCACAGATACATATTTTCCAAAAGAGCCGGCTACATAAAATCGATCTGCCTGATTCAGTTCAAGTCCAGATTCCCGGAGCATGATCTCAACCATTATATGTGCTGCGGCTTTGGTAAGAATAAACTCGTCGATATCTTTCTGATAAAAATACAGACCCGGAGCATATTCTATGCAAAGCTGACCTTCTCGTTTCTGAATAAGATTCGTTTTTTCAGGAGAAAACTTACCACGAATATCTATCCAGCCTTCTAAAAAAAGTTCCGCAATCAGATCGACAATACCGGAACCGCAGATACCCTTAGGGCTAATTTTTCCTGAAGAGTTACCAATTACATGAACATGGATTTTTCCACCTCTTATCCTCACGCTGTCCACTGCTCCGGCATCTGCCCTCATCCCGGTGTGTACTACACCGCCTTCCAATGCAGGCCCCGCCGCACCGGCGCCGCAAAGAAGAAAATCTTTATTTCCTATCACAAGTTCACCGTTGGTTCCAATGTCAAAGAAAACACTGATTCCATCCTTTTTATATAATTCCGTTTCAATCATTCCACTGATGATGTCACCACCCAGATAATTAGACTTCGCCGGATAACAATATACATAACCATTCAGCGGAATGTCCAGATCTTTTGCCGGCTGGAATCCCGGACGGTCTGCATGAACAGCATGTGGCGTATAAAAGACACAGAAAGCATCTATTCCCAAAAGAAAGTGGATCATGGTGGTATTGCCTGCTACTACCATAGACAGACATTTTCGTGACACCGGATGCTTTACATCCAGCTTATCCATGCACTCTATAATAGACTCAACTGTAGCAAGCCGTATCTCTTCCAGTTTTTTCCTGTCATCTTTGCAGAAAAAAATACGTGATAAAATATCGGTTCCCCACTGAATCTGTTTATTAAAGCAGCTCTCTTCTCCCAATATCTCACCACTATTACAATCTAAAAGTCTCACCACTACCGTTGTACTTCCAAGATCCACAGCCAGCCCATAATGCTGTCTGGCTGTATCTCCGCTTTCTATATCAACCAGCTCCCATTTTTCTCCATTCCAGGAAAGCGAAACGGTTATTTTCCAACCTGCACGATCAAGTAATGGATATAGTTGTCTCAACATGCGAACCGGAATATGAACCTCCTCTTTCACGCCCTCCGCGGATAAAGCTTCCAGAATGCGCTGCTGGTCTGAACGCTGATCCTCTTCGGTTGGAACAGAAAGATCAAGATATAATTTTCGGCTAAGACCTCTCATAGTATTCATCTCCCTACAATTTGTGCATTTTTTATTCTGTAAAAAAAGAAGGTCATCCGTTATATCACATACTTGACATCCTTCCTTTTCATTGTTATTTATTATACTTCTGAGAACTGATCTTTTCCTACGGAACATAACGGACATTCAAAATCTTCCGGAACATCTTCCCATTTTGTTCCCGGTGCGATACCACCTTCTGGATATCCTTCCTCTTCATCATACTCCCATCCGCAAACATCACATGTCTGTTATTTCACCAATAAACATCGTATGGGAACCCAAATCTTCTGTTTTATTAACACTTACAGAAATATACGCATTTGTTCCTTCTGTGATATAGTAAATTCCATTTTCGCCCCTTGCACATTTTTCAAATGTTTCAAACTTATTCATATCCCGCCCGGATTGAAAACCAAAATGTTTAAATAATTCAAACTGGGCACTCTGGCTTAATACTGACACTGTGAATTTTCCGGTTCTTTGGATCATTTCATGTGTATAATTTGCTTTATTTACACAGATACTTAATTGATTAGGTTCTGATGCCGCCTGGATTGCAGTGTTAATGATACAGCCATTATCCTCTTGGGCTTCTCTGCAGTCAGTACAAATAATCCGTAACTCAGCTTATACATCGCTTTTTTATCCATTCTGCTCCTCCTTCATCTTCTCCCTGCATCTCGGACAAATGCCTTTAAAGGAAATATCATATTCCAAAAAATCAATTCCATGCGTATCATGAATTCTTTTCATTAAATCCGGTATTTCCTCCATATCTACATCCGATACCTCACCACATTTTATACATCTCACATGATAATGATTTTTCAATGTGATATCGAACCGATTTGCTCCATCTGGCACTTCAACCTTTCTCAGAGCACCTTCTTCTGACAGTATATCAAGATTTCTATATACTGTTCCTTTTCCAATGGTAGGATATTCTTTTTTTAGAAATTCATATACTTCATTTGCTGTAACATGCCTTTTCATTTCATATACAGCATTTTTCACAAGATCTTTCTGAATTGTATTTCTTCTGTTAGTCATTTGCCCTCCTTATTGGGATTTATTCTTAATTAGAAGTATATATCAGAAGTTTTAAAATTTCAATATAAAATTAGTAATAATTACTATTATTGAAATAATAGCACTTTGTAAATGTCCCTTTTTCGCACAATCTTATTCCATAATTTTTCGTTCAAAAACATATTCTATTTCAGATGATAAATCTCTTCTAAAATTGTATCCAAGTCTGTCAAACGTTTGTACGTCTGCAGGATTTTCAATTTCTTTTTCTGCCATATATCTGACCATCTCACCACGAGCCATCTTAGCATATGTACCTTTTGTTACCAGTTTATCCCCTGATTGTTCACAAAACGTAACCGTAATATATTTGTCTTTATCTGATAAATATTTTTCTATACATTTCGAGTATTCTTTTGATGCAAGATTAATGATAATCCTGCTGTCATCAAGCACTGAACGATATAATCTTTCACCCCAATAGTCATATAGATTTTTGGTATCTTCTATTTCAGCTTTCGCCTTCATCTCCAGGCGATGCCTTCTTTCATCAGCATAATCATTGTATCAGGATAAAGTTCACAAAGTATCCGCAATACATTCCCATAAGTTCATGTCATTATTGAAATTGTACATATTTCAGTATGAAAAGTTCACCATTCAAATTCTGATTATTATTTCTCCACATACTCTTCTGCCATATGTACTGCCATAGCACCATCTGCCACTGCTGTTACTATCTGACGAAGTAACTTTGTTCTGACATCTCCTACAGCATAAACACCCGGAATACTCGTTTCAGTGTTTTCACCTGCCACAATATATCCTTTATTATCCAGTTCTATCTGATTATCTAAAAAATCTGTTGTCGGTTTTCTTCCTATACTCACAAACAGGCCGTCACATTCTATAATGTTTTCTTCTCCTGTAACTGTATCTTTCAACCGCACACCAGTCAATCGTTCTCCATAAATCAGTTCATTTACTGTATTGTTCCATCGAAACTCTATATTTTCAGTTTTCATCAGCTGGTCATGGTAGATTTTCGTTGCACGTAATGTATCTCTTCGATGAACAATGATGACTTTCTTAGCAATTCGACTTAAAAGAACAGCATCTGATACAGCAGAATTTCCACCACCAACAACCACCACGATCTTATCTTTATAAAACATACCATCACAGGAGGCACAATAAGCAACCCCATGACCTATCAATTCTTTTTCTTTAGCGAGACCAAGTTCTCTTGGATTTGCTCCAGTAGCAATCACTACTGTTTTCCCAATATAAATTCCCGAACTAGTTTCTACTCTCTTAAGCTTTCCTGTTAAATCCATATTAAAAACTTCAGCATATTCACTTTTAGCGCCAAATTTTTCCGCCTGTTTTTGCATTTTCTCTGCCAATGAAAATCCGTCAATTCCATTTTCAAAACCAGGATAGTTATCAATCTGCCAGGTCAATGACATCTGACCACCTGCAGATAATTTTTCTAAAACAATGGTATCAAATCCTGCTCTGGCTGCGTATAATGCTGAAGTATACCCTCCAGGTCCTCCCCCCACGATAATCATATCGTAAACATGATTTTCATTCATACAGCAGTCCTCCTTTTATTTTTCCAATGCTTCATTAATAAAATTCTCTATCATTATTTTTGATTCAGGTGCAACAATAGAATCTATTGCCTTTCCATTTCGATATAAAACCAGCGTAGGAATCACCTCAATCTTTTCAGCTTCTGCAATCTATGGTTCTTCATCAATATTCACTTTTCCAGCAATAAGAATATCGCTGTATTCTTCACTTATTTTTTCATAAGCCGCTCCAATTCTACGGCAATAACCACACCAAGGTGCCCAGAAATCAACCAAAACCGGGTTTTCCTTATGAATTAATTGTCCAAACTTTTCTTTATTTATATTTATAGATGTCATATTTTTCAACTCCTTCTCCTATTTGAACTTAATATACCCCAAATAAGTGCTTGCTTCCGTGATGATATCACAGAAAAGATAATTTACTTTATTACACTTCTTTTTATTTCTATTTATGGCATATGCCAGTTATATAATTGACGCATCTAAAAAAAGCAAGTATACTATGTTCGTAAAGGAGATAACGGTTATGAACTTCGAAAATTGTTTTCCACTATGGAATGACTTAAATACAGCACAGAAAAAAATAATTTCAGACAATTTAATCACACAGTATGTAAAAAAAGGGACAATCATTCACAATGGAAACCTGGATTGTACTGGATTATTACTGGTTAAATCCGGGCAGCTTCGAACTTACATACTTTCAGATGAAGGACGGGAGATTACACTTTACCGTCTGTTCGATATGGATATGTGTCTTTTATCCGCCTCATGTATCATGCGGTCTATTCAATTTGAAGTAACCATTGAAGCAGAAAAAGATACGGATCTTTGGATCATCCCTGCTGAAATCTATAAGGGCATCATGAAAGAATCTGCTCCTGTCGCAAATTATACCAATGAGTTAATGGCTACCCGTTTTTCTGATGTCATGTGGCTGATTGAACAGATTATGTGGAAGAGTTTGGATAAGCGTGTTGCTTCATTTCTTTTAGAAGAAACATCCATTGAAAGAACAAATGAACTGAAAATCACTCACGAAACTATCGCAAACCATCTTGGTTCCCACAGGGAAGTTATCACTCGAATGCTTCGATACTTTCAAGGCGAGGGTCTCGTCAAACTCTCCCGTGGCAAAATCACAATCCTTGATCCAAAAAGACTGGAAACACTCCAAAGGTCATAAAATTGTTTTTCTGTAACATATAAAGAAGAATCCTCCATTTATCAGAATTATGAAAGTCATTCTAATAAATGGGGGATCCTTTTATATAACGAGAAAATTATAAAAATATTATGATTATTTTTAATAATCCATACCACATGCATATGCCTTTTCAATCAGCGCACGGTCATTGACAACTGCATCATAGAAGCGGAATCCGCCGGAGAAGTTGTATGTTTCATATCCATTTCCTTCCAGAATACGACTGGCAATATAACTTCGCAGCCCACTCTGGCATATCAGGTAAACAGGCTTTCCCTTCTCAATTTCATTGATACGTTCCCTTAGTTCATCTACAGGAATGTTTTTGAATCCATCCATATGCCCCCTGTTAAATTCACCTACAGTTCTCACATCCAGCAACACAACACTTTTATCTCTAGAAATCTTATCCATATCTTCCAGATGCCATTGTTTTAAGGTACCTTTTGCTATATTGTCTATCATGAATCCTGCCATATTTACAGGATCCTTGGCAGAGGAATAAGGCGGTGCATATGCGAGATCCAAATCCTTCAGCTGGGTTGCCTTCAGCCCTGCATGGATTGCTGTTGCCAGCACATCAATACGTTTATCAACTCCTTCATATCCAATAATCTGAGCACCAAGCAAACGATAGGTCTCTTTTTCAAAAACCACCTTCATGGTCATCACTTTTCCACCAGGATAGTAACCGGCATGACTCATAGGAGAAAGAATTACTGTATCTACCTCTAATCCTGACTTTTTGGCATTGGTTTCATTGATACCTGTAGTGGCTGCTGTCATATCAAACACTTTTATAACGGAGCTTCCCTGACTGCCCAGGTAACGACTATCACCGCCACAAATATTATCAGCGATGATTCTGCCCTGTTTATTGGCTGGCCCTGCCAAAGAAATCAGCGCATCATTACCCGTAACATAATGTTTTACCTGAACTGCATCACCTGCAGCATAAATATCCGGTACAGAGGTTTCCATTCTGTCATTCACTACAATACTTTCCTTGATGCCAAGTTCCAGACCGGCTTCTTTTGCTAATACTGTGTCTGGTGTGACTCCGATTGCCAGAACTACCATATCAGCCTGAAGGGATGGATTATCTTTCAACAGGACCTCCACTCCGTTGTCTTTTTCTTTAAATCCTTCTACTGTATAGCCCAGTACCAGTTTTATCCCATGCTTTCTCATTTCATTATGGATCATGGATGCCATATCCGGGTCAAAAGGGTTCATCAGCTGCTTAGGCCGCTGGACAATCGTAACATCCATGCCAAGCTCCCTCAAATTTTCTGCCAGTTCCAGACCAATAAAACCGCCACCTGCCAATACAGCCGATTTTGGATGATTCTTATTTATATATTCCTTTATCCGAAAAGTGTCTTCTACAGTACGAAGTGTAAAAAGCTTATCAATACCTACTCCGGGAAGTCTCGGCTGTGTTGGCTTTGCACCTGGAGAGAGGATCAGCTTATCATAGTTTTCTTCAAATATCTCACCATTCTCTAAATTTTTCACTGAAACTGTTTTACGATCCGGATGTATGGAGATAACTTCATGATGAATTTTCATATTGATATGGAAACGTTTAAAAAAACTCTCTGGTGTCTGTAATGTAAGTTCTTCCGGATCTGTGATCACGTCTCCAATATAATATGGAAGCCCACAATTCGCATAGGATATGTATCCGGATCTTTCAAACACAGTAATTTCTGCATGTTCATCCAGTCTTCGTATTCTTGCTGCAGCTGTAGCTCCTCCGGCTACACCGCCTATGATTATTACCTTCATCTTATTTTTCCACCTTTCCTGAGTAAGCTGCAATGCCACCGATATTATTTACTTTAGAATATCCCATTCGTTGCAACAACCCTATTGCTTGATGACTTCGGGCTCCGGAATAACAGTATACAAACAGTGGAATTTCTGTATTCTTCACTACTGAAACAACATTGTTAAGTTGTTGTAACGGTACATTTTTACTTTCTGGTATATGCCCTTCCTGATATTCCTGCGGAGTACGTACATCCAGCAGAACTGCATCATCAGTCCTTTTATATTCTTCTATGCCTTGATTAATATTCGACTGTTTAAAGCGATCAAAAAATCCCATTAGCACACCTCCCTAAAGCATTTCTAAAATCGCATTCTTAGGTCTCACCCCTGAAACCTGCTGTACAATCTTCCCATTCTTCATAACCACTAAAGTCGGAATGCTCATAATACTGAACTTATTTGCCAGTTCAGGCTCTTCATCTACATTAATCTTTCCAACTTTAATATCTCTACGCTCACTTGCAATCTCCTCTACAATAGGTACTACCATGCGGCAAGGCGCACACCAAGATGCCCAAAAATCTAAAAGAACGGGTTTATCGGAATTCAGTACTTCGTTCTGAAAATTATTTTTATTGATATTAATAGCAGACATTTTACAGTCCTCCTTATCTTTTTCTTTTTGTAGATTTATTATAGTCTTAATTTCATTTATTTTCCGTGATTACATCACCATACCTCATTAACTTAACTTCTTGCCATGCCATCTACACTTAATATAACACCTGTAATGTAACTCGCCTCATCTGAAGCAAGAAACACAAACGCATTGGCAATATCTTCTGGCTGTCCAAGACGACGCAATGGAATTCTTTCAATCATAGGTTCGATAACTTCCTTTGGCACGGCCTTCATCATATCAGTTTCTGTAATCCCAGGTGCAACAGCATTAACACGAATACCTTTAGGTCCTAGTTCTCTTGCTAATGATACAGTCAATCCGTTTACTGCAAACTTCGATGCCGGATAAGCAAACCCACTTGGCTGTCCCGAAATACTCACCATGGAAGAAGTTGAGAGAATGACCCCCTTGCCTCTTGCCACCATACATTCTGCTGCTACACGAGTAGTATTAAATACTCCTTTTACATTTAGATCCATGACTTTATCAAAAGTCTCCTCTGTATAATCCATAAAAGAGGTGTTTTCTGAAATCCCTGCATTATTTACCAGTATGTCGACACATCCATATTTTTCAGTTGCCTCTTTAAAAGCCTTTCTGACAGACTCCATGCTTGCCAGATTTGGACTAATTCCAGCAACTATTGCATTGGGATATTTTTCTTTTAATTTATCTACAGCAACATCTGCCGATTCCTGTGAACTTGCTGCCAACACAACTGAAGCACCTTCCTTCAAGAATTTATCAGCTGTAGCAAATCCTATACCACGGCTTCCACCCGTAATGATTGCAACTTTATCTTTTAATCTCATTTAGACTACCTCCTTACTTTGTTTGTAGTTACATTATAAGCAAAAGGTAAATCATTTTCTGTGATATCATCACAAACGATCGCAATAAAAAAACCTGTTGCTCACACGCACCAGGGTTTTTGTTTATCTATCCGTATTTAAATAATCAGAATTTTATTCAACTTCTGAAAACTGATCTTTTCCAACATTACATAATGGGCATTCAAAATCTTCTGGAACGTCCTCCCACTTTGTTCCTGGTGCAATACCACCTTCAGGATAACCTTCCTCTTCATCATATTCCCATCCGCAAACGTCACATACATCGATTATATTTAAGAAGATTCATCTACTCTGAGCTGAGCGCTAATTATATTTCTTACATAACTGTTTATTCTTATACATATAAGCATCTGCATCATCCAATAACATCTGCATTGTACACGCCATATCATCGGAGGATAATGCCCATCCGCATGCATAGTCGATTGGTAATTGATTTTCACAACTATTTAATCTCTCTTTTTCTCTTGACAATGATTTTAATATCTCCTTAATTTCCGCCTCGCTCGTATGATAAATAACTGCTATAAACTCATCTCCGCCATATCTTCCAACAAAATCCTTTTCTGGAATGACACTGCACAAAAGCTTTGCGAAATTCAATATCAACTGATCTCCTGCGGAATGTCCCATTGTATCATTTACAGTTTTTAGATTATTTAAATCAAACATTATGCATGCTGTAGAATCTGTAATTATATCTTTTTTATTAAGTAGCTCATTACAGGCATTTTTATTTGGCAGTCCAGTATGAGCATCTACGAATGCTTTTTGTTCCAGCAGTCTGTTTTGCATTGCCATCTGCATTGCCTTTAGAGTCTGCATAATAACCAATATCACCAGACTCAACATATCAAGTGCCGACAAAAGCTCTATGGTACGAATCTTTACAGCGATTTTTTCTGAATAACTTTCTGCGGCAGAGACAGTTTCATCTGCCATCGTAAAATATATTTCACTCATATTAACAATGTCTGTATTTTCGTATCCCTTGTTTCTTACTGCTTCAATTTCTGTTTTCAATTTATCCCAGTAATCACTCTGGATTTGCAATTTTTCCTGATACTCTTCATCATTGAGTTTTACCAGGTCATAATGTCCATCCTGATATCTCAATCCAAGAAGAATATCATCCAAATATTTAATTAATTCGTCATTTTGGTTTCCTGTAATTTCTAATTTTATTTCGCGCTGCGTAGCTCCACGTACCAGACCGGCATAATTTATTACGCGTGCTGTTCCCTGCAGCCTACTAATCTGAATCATCATAAAAATAATAAGAACTACCAATATCAATATAAGGAAACTCTGTATAATACCTATTAAATTTTTACTTTTCTTGTTTGTCTTCATTTCACAATTTATCTCTAACCTTAAATAATATTCATTTCAATAACTATGCTATTCATTTACTTTCTCTATATTTTGGACAAATACCTTTAAATATAATATCATAATCGTTATGGTAATGATTTTTTAAGAAAAATCGAATTACTTTATTAAAAAAATACCCATAACAAGTATCTTTTTAACAAGATGTTATCTCTGTTTTCCGTTCAAAAACATATTCTGCATCTGATGATAAATCAGAGCGGAATGAATAGCCTAGTCTATCAAATTTCTTAATATCCTCAGGATTTTCAATTCTGTTTTCAGCCATGAACCTAACCATTTCACCACGGGCCATTTTAGCATATGTACCTTTTGTCACCAGTTTATCTCCTGATAACTCACAAAATGTAATCGTAATGTATCTATCCTGTCGTGTCAGATATTTTTCTATGCACTTAGAGTATTCTTTCGATGCCAGATTGATTATAATCCTGCTGTTATCAATCACTGAGCGGTATAATAAATCTCCCCAGTACTCATACAGATTTTTTGTTTCTCCTATTCCAACCTTCGCCTGCATTTCCAAACGATAAGGCGTCACACCATCCCTTGGTTTTAACACACCATAAAATGCAGATATTATTCTCAAATGATTTTGTACATACTCGAACTGACTGTCCTCAAACACAGATGGAGCCATATATTGAAAAGCAATTCCTTCATATGATAAGACAGCTGGGATAAGTAAATGATAAAGATCCATGTTTTCCAATCTATTGAAGTTCTGTTCTGTAATTTTGTCATTACATTTCCAGATAGTCTTCAGTTCTTCTTTTGACTTACTTTTCAACCAACTTTGTATCTCTGTCGTCTTTTCAATAAATTCAGGCAATCCATCCGGCGCTATGCTGTCAGTATCTGTAATCATCTTTTTAGCAGGGGATAATATTATCTTCATTAATCTAATTCCTTGAGCATATTTTCAGGATCATCTGCAGCCTTGACTTTATCATTTGCCTTTATAATAATCCCCTGTTCATCAATAAGATATGTGGTTCTTACTACTCCCATAGAGACTTTGCCATAATTTTTCTTTTCTTTCCAGACATCATATGCTTCAATAACTTTACGCTCCGGATCTGCTAATAGCGTAAATGCCAGTCCGTATTTTTCTTCAAATCTCTTGTGAGACGCTACAGAGTCCTTGCTTACTCCGAGAATAACAGCTCCCTTCTCAGTAAACTGTGGATAACGCTCAGAAAAGCCACATGCCTGCTTCGTACATCCTGGCGTATTATCCTTTGGATAAAAATATAAGATCACTTTTTTTCCTGCATAATCGCTTAATTTATGCACTTCTCCGTTCTGATCCGGCAATTCAAAATCCGGTGCTTTTATTCCTAACTCTAACATTTACTATTCCTCCGCTTTTATATTTTTCACCTGTTTTCTTGTTCTTTTATTACCCGAAATCATTTTATGACCAGAATAGACTGCCATAATCATGCATATCAGAGAGCCAAATGCAAAGTATTTGTGTGCTTTCATGTAATTCCTCCATTTTTTCAGTGTATTCAATTCTAATTATACGCTACCATATTCCTATGTCAATTTGATAATAGAGCATTCCTATAAAATTTTTCAAAATATCATTGTCAAAACTATGTATTGTTATCCTTTAATTTTTCTTTGAAATAATTGACAAAAAGCTTGCTTTCAGGAGATTACTATTTAATCTCTTTTCCATCTATATATAGTTGAAATTTATCAGGATTATTGACAATATCATAGTCCTTTCCGTATTCTACAGGTCTATATTCGGCTGTCATTACCGATTCCCCGTCTTCAATATCCTCTTTCCATAAATAGATGTGCATATCAATGCTCGTCGCATATCCTCTGTCTGTGGAGAATTTTGTCGAATGAAAAGAGACTTTACAACTTAAAATTGGATAAAAAGGACAAAAAAAGAAGAGCTGCTTGCTCTTCCCATATAGTAGTAGTAAAATAATATGTCATGCCAGCGCAATATATTACCTAGAATATCGCTATAACAGGAAAGGGACTGCATTGTGACAGCCCCTAGTTTACTTCATCATGTTGTCTACATTCTGAGTGAACTCATTCCCTGGTTTATTTTAGCATCGATCTGGATTTTGTTTCATAAAGATAAATTTTGCCACAGAGCGGTCGTATGTTTTAATGTGTCCAAACAGCCAGTCGATTACATTTTTCTGTACAAGTTCACTGAACTGATCTGTTGGTCCTTCATACTCCTGAAGGTATTCATACAGTTCCTGAATTGTCTTTTTAAACTCTTCATGTTTTTCATAATGTTTTTCACGCTCTGGATAACCGGATTTTTCCTGAAGCTTTTCCTCTTCTTTGAAATGAAAGTCAGTATATTCATCCAGATAATCCAGCATTTTGATTGCTTTTACTTTGCTGTCGCCATTTTGACAGGCAGTTACAAAGTTCTGGATACGGTCGATCAATTCTTTATGCTGGGTATCAATTGTTTCATTTCCTGTTACTAAATTGTCATCAAAGGTAATGTTTAAATCGTAAGTCATAATTTGACCTCCATTTCTTTTATATGTTCTCTTAGGATCTTTTAATGTCTGACAGTTTCGTACCTGCATTTTCTGCTTAGTCTTCTACAGGAACGAAAACATCTTTTCCTAATCCACAGATTGGGCATGTCCAGTCATCTGGAATATCCTCAAATGCAGTTTCTGGATCGATACCAGCGTCTGGATCTCCTACTGCCGGATCATAAATATATCCACATGGTTCACATTCATATTTTATCATAGTCATTTTCCCTTTTCAATGTCGATTTATTTTTGTTACCAAGTTCCTAGCAATTTTTCTAACACTTTGTTTCTTGTATATCTGTATTATACATGATAATTATTTCTCTTGTCAATAATAGTAATTATTATTATTATTGTACTTAGCATAAACTGATATTTGAATTGCAAATTTACATATTGTATATATCATGGGAATAGTTGAATAAAAAAATGAACTCTATTCATTAAAGACAGAGTTGCTGGAAATTATTTCTCTCCAACAACTTTTTTCGTCTTTAATTCCTTGAAACACAATACTGTCCAATCAGATTCATCCAACTGTTATATTTATTCTTTTCACACACCTTTCGGCAAATTTCATTTTCCATCAATACACAGAACATCTTATCATAATCAAATGCCCAAACAGCACCATTCACATGGTTTTCCACTGCTTTCTGATCTATGTTCTTTAAACGTGTGGCCATTTTTTCAATTTCTCCATTTCTCAAGTTACCGATATTTTTGCAGATAAACCGAAAGAAATTCAACGTTGCATATTCGTCATGCCAATGGAACTCTTCTGGATTGTTTATAATTTTACTGACTCGCTGCTGTTCTTTGATTATCTGATCAGCTACGCCTTTCATCGAATCTTCGTATCTCATATTACTCACCTACTCTTCCTCAACGCCCAGTGACGGTTTAAATCTTTTATCCTTTGCCTGCGGTACCACGATCTCATAAAAATAAAATCCTAAATATCCAAGTGCCTGCTTCTTCATTTTATAAAAAGAAGTCCTGCCTATTCCTAGCTCCTGCTGTACTTCCACATCTGTCTTACATAAATTAAAAGGTAAATATGTTCAAACATAAGGCACCCGGAATCTTAATGATTTCTGGGGTTTTCTATTATTGGGATAAAACTATTTATAGCAATTTAAACCGAATTATGATAACATAAGGCAAAGATAAATCGGAATTTATATATAAAGGAGAATATTGATGAAACTGTTTTTATGTTCGCACTTTTCAAGTGTAGGAAGTCTGATAAAGGAAGAAATTGAAAATAAAAAAGTCGCATTTATTCCAACAGCTTCGCTGCGTGAAGGCTACACCGGTTATGTCGGCTCGGCTCGAAAATTATTCAAAAAGTTGGGAGCAATCGTAACTGAAATTGATATTTCAACGGAGGCTTATTCAACGATACAGTCTGTTTTTGAAGATGCGGATGTGATATATTTTACCGGCGGCAATTCTTTTTTCCTTATAGACCAGCTCCGTAAAACGGGAACGGATGAGCTGTTGAAGAAAGAATTGGCAAAGGGAAAACTGATGATTGGTGAATCGGCAGGTGCGATTATATGCGCTCCAAGCATCCAATATATCGAGCAAATGGATGAAAAGCCGGAGGACTACTCACAAGAAGATGATGCAGGGCTTGATTTGATTGATTTCTATGTTCTTCCGCATTATCTTACATCACCATTTAAGAAAGTTACCGAGAAAATAATGACTGAGTTTTCGGATTTGAATCTATGCCCAATTAACAACCGTCAGGGAATTGTAATTGATGGTGAAGGTTCAAAGGTTATTTGCAAAGACTAATTTGAAAATTCGCGTTTGTGGAGCGAAGCAGAACAATGAAAGCCCCAGTGGGGCTTTTAAGCGACAGAACGGTCTTGCGTAGCAAGATGGAGGGGCTTTGCCCCGACAAGTTCCAGTTTGTCTGGTTGTCCTTTGAGAGGGGAGAAATCCTCTTCTCAAAGGGCTTTTTCTATTTATACGGATATTCGCAAACTACAAGACAATCCGAAGAATTATCCGTGATTGCAATGATGAGCAGTTTTTGCACAGTGATGAACCTGATGTGTTACTTCCTCATTTTAGCTGCCACTCGCTTAGACATACATTTACAACAAGAATGTGTGAAGCTGGAGTAAATATAAAGGTCATTCAAGACGCACTCGGACATTCAGATATTTCAACTGCACTGAACATCTATGCTGATGTTACAAAAGAAATGAAAGCGGAAGAGTTCAAAGGATTGGATAGCTACTTCAAAGTATAATATTGGACTTCACATACAGAAAGAGAACATACAGAGTGTTGTGTGTTCTTTTTTTCGTTGGATAAAAAGAGAAATGCTTGAATGGGATATCTTTATGTATCTTTAAACGCCCAAATTAGAAATATTACTCTTCTTCACTCTTCTTCAACTTTGAATAATAACTATCCGCAGTATAAAGCGCCGCCACCGGATTATGCCCCAATACACGGTCTTTCGTCACTGCTGTCGTAGTCAGTGCCTCGGAATATTTGTAAAACAGACTGTCATGCCCCACACAAAGTCCGACCACAACATTCAGGTCCGTCTTCGCCTTGTTCAGAAGCTTTGCCTGCAGGATCGGATTACACATATTCACACCGACACCTTCGCAGCATTCCGGGATGCCGACCGATGTCTTCTTCTGTGTTCCGGCTTTACAGCCGACACCATACACCTCAAAGCCATGTCTGCGCAGGATATCTGCCAGGATACGGCTTTCTTTCAACAATCCGACACAGGTTGCGATCCCGATCTTTTTCGCATTAATCTTCTTTGCAAAATCCATGATTTCTTCGACACGGGTATGTTTGCAGTAATTCTCATACTCTACTTCAGCTGCAGCGATTGTTACTTTGCGGTTCTCGTCTTCATTGTAGCATTCCATAGCTTCATTTAGAACTTCTTCATCCATGTGTGTTGTCAGACAGAAATCCGGATAGGTTTTATCCATTTTGTTGCAGTTTTTTACTGCGCAGTCGATACAGGACATGTCTTCTTTTTTCATTTTTTCATTCTCCTTTTGTATACCTTGGTATCTACAGAGGCCTGCCACTGGCAGATTCTCTAGATTAAGCTTTACTTTGTAAAATATCCTCTATTTACTTCATAATAACAAATACTTATACTACAGACAATGATTTTCCGTTTTTATTTTCTTATTTTTTGTAGTTCTTTTCTATGAGAAACGTTCCCCGATTCAGGATTGATTTGTCATGAATTGTCGATTCTGATTTTTGAAAAATTATTGAAAATTATCTTTTTAAACTTGAAGATATATAACAGTCTCTCTGATAGACCATCATCTTTGGATTTATACTATCATGTATAGGTTATTTCGTCAATCAAAACATTTATCCACTTCCCTCATTTCAATCCCAGCTCTTTCAATACCTCAGCCGAATACCAGCTACGATGATTGGTTTTGGAAGATATTTTATGAAAAAGGCTCCAAAGGAAATAAATTCAGTATTTGGATATCGGACTTCGATGTCTATAAAGAACAAAGACACATGGGAATTTGCTCATAAATATTGTGGTAAAGTCTGGTATGTCTGTGGAATGGTTATGTTGCCGATAACAGTAATATTCATGCTTTTAGTGATTGGAAAAAATGAAGATTGTGTTGGGAGTATAGGAGGAATTATCTGTGGTGTTCAACTTATTCCTTTAATTGGGTCTATTCTCCCAACAGAAATAGCATTAAAAAAGAATTTTGATAAGAATGGAACAAGACGATAAATTCAAGTTTGCATATTTCTAAAAAAGATGTATGATATAAAAAAAGCTCAGGAGGTTCAAATGAAATCACATAAATATTGGTCTATCGGTGCGATGGTTTCCATGATCGGAACTTGCTACACCGGCTATAAGGATATGAAATCAGCTCATAAATATTTTGCATTCAGTTCACTAATCTGCATGGCTATGGCCATTTACTCAGGTCATAAAATGATTTCTGGCAAATCCGGAAAAACTAAAGAAATCGTAGCTGAAGAAGCTGCGGAATAATAAGGGGAATAGGGGAGTATTCCATTATATACGAGCCTGATGGAAAGGGGAGACTCCATCAGGCTCTTTCAGATCTACTCTTCCGTTTTTGGAAAAGATGGCTTATATCGTTTATTTGCAGATTGTGGCACTACGATTTCAAAAAAATAATATCCCAGATACCGGAGCGCTGCTTTTTTCTTCCGGTAAAAACTTGCCCGGCTCATCCCCAGTTCAAGCATAATTTCCATTTCTGTCATTTTTCTGTGCCTGCAGAAGCAACCATAAAGCACATCATAATATTCTGTTCCAAAATTCGGCGTAAAATATTTTACCAGTGTCATTGCCCGGTTGACCATATCACAAAGTCCATAGATTAGAATGATATTGTTTACTTCTTTTTTCAGTTTTCCTAAATTCATGCGGTAATCATAGGCATCCATATACTGAAGGGCATAGGCCATATTCTCATTGATCTTTTCCTGACACTCTTGCTCTAATTCATCCAAAACCATCTGATTTTCCAAAATCAAATCCTGATAATTGTTCATCAGTGCTTTAATCTTTTCATAGTACAGATCCATTCTCTCTTCTGTATGTTGTGCTGCATTTAATGTAATTTCCTTAAACGATCTAATCGCATAATCTCTCTCTGTCATTATCAAAATCTCCTTTTTTCGTATTGAATCGTCTTTCTCTGACGTTCTACACTCCCATCCCTGTGATTTTGACGGAAGCTCAATAAGAATTATTCTTGAGCAGAGCCACATCTGCATGGACAATATAGTGGGTATATTGTTTCATGGACATAGATGTAATGCCCTTATATGTCAATCTGAAAAGAGCAAAAGGGAAAGGTCAGCTCTTTTGCAGATCCTATTTTCTTTCTTAAATCTTTACGCACTCTTGCGCTCCATAAACCACTTATCAAATTCATAATATAAATGGCATTCCTTACCATCTACTATTACAATATACATAATTCCTGTACCACCCGCTTTCCGGCTGGCACAACGTTCTCTCGATTTTACTTTATTAATTACATATTTAGTTCCATCTTCCCAAATAAATTCTATTGGCATCATTGCGCCTTCTATGCTGAATTTTACAATGACTTCTACATAAACTTTGTTGTCATTCAAAGCACTTACCTCCCATTAAAATATCCGACCGGATGAACAGTGTGGGATCCCTGTACATCCAGGCTGGATAATATTTTATCCTGATACATAAATGCTCTCTGGACACTGTGATATCCAAACCGTCGCCTGATATCATCTACTGCCCTGTCTAACTTCTCCTGTTTTTCCCGGCGCTGTTCATTCATAAATAAATCTAACTGCACCGGAACCTGCCCCATAACCAGATCATCTGTACGGATTCCAAGACTTCTGATCGGACGAGGCCAATGATAGTTCTCTCTAAAAAGCCAGTATGCTGCACTCATTATCTCATCTGTAATGTCTGTCGGCTCCTGCAACTTTCTCTGCCTGGTGAAATGAAATAACCCATTATCACGAATCGAAATTGACACTACATTACATTTAAAACCATGTTTCCGCAGTCTGGCTGCGACACTTTCTGCCAATGCCATCAGAATAATCTGTACATCCTGATCATTTTCCAGATCCCTGGGTGTCGTTGTACTGTTGCCAATAGACTTTATCGGTGCCTGATATCCTTCTACTGAAACTGGCGAATCATCCCAGCCATTCGCAAATGAATAAATGACAAGTCCCATTTTCCCAAGCTGCAGTTCCAGAAAATCTGGATCTGTTCTTGCCAGTTCTCCGATTGTGCGAATACCATATTTCTGTAAAGTTCTATTCGTTGATCTTCCCACGTATAGAAGATCTGACACTGGAAGTTTCCAAATCAAATCCTGATAATTCGCTTTATTAAATTCGGTTATTGCATCCGGTTTCTTATAATCGCTTCCTAGCTTAGCAAAAATTTTATTCCATGTCCATGAGATTCCAATGCTTACAGTAATTCCCAATTCTTTTTTTACTCGTCTGCTTATCTCTTCCGCAATCATTCTTCCGTTACCTTTCAGTGAAGAACTTCCAGTAACATCAAGCCACGCTTCGTCGCAGCCATATGGTTCAATCTGATTCGTATACTCTGAATAGATTTCACGGAGCATAAATGAAAACTTCAAGTACAAATCCATTCTGGGTGGTACAAATATCAGATCTGGGCATACCTGTTTTGCCTGCCACAATGCCATGCCCGTCTTAACCCCGCTTCTCTTCGCAATATAATTCGCCGTCAATACAATTCCATGCCTCGCTTCAGGATCTCCTCCTACAGCTAATGGCTTACCAGCATATTCTGGATGATAAAGCATTTCCACACTAGCATAAAATCAGTTGGCATCACTGTGCAATATTACTCTTTCCACATTTTCACCTTTCCTTTTTAGAACGTGTGTTCTTTTTCTATATAGTCATTATATATCGCTTTTAAATCTTTGTAAAGTAGCAGATATGTCGTTTTTATAGATTTTAACGCTATTATTGTTGATTTTTTATCTGTTATGGGTTATAGTATATATAGGGAATAAATACCTGCATATGGAGGTGTATGATGATAAAGAAAGATTTTGGATCCATTATCGCTAATAAAAGAAAAGAACGCAGACTGTCTCAACCACAACTGGCAGCTCTTCTGTGTGAAAGAGGATTAGATGTAAGAGCACATTCTATCAGTAAATGGGAAAAAAATGTAAACCTGCCAAATGTTTTACAGTTTTTTGCCCTCTGTGAGATTCTTGAGATTTCCGATATAAACAGAACATTCCAGATTGGAACGGATGAGAAACTTTTCTCCAAATTAAATGACGAAGGACAAGCCAAAGTTCTTGACTACATGAACCTATTAGTGAAAATCGGAGAATACATTCGAGAAGAACCAATCATTTACCAATTTCCACGAAGAACTCTCAGTCTGTATGATCTCCCGGTTTCAGCTGGAACAGGACAATTCCTTGATTCCGACCGTTTCTCTGAAATTGAAGTTGGTGATGAAGTATCTTCCAGTGCTGACTTCGGTGTCCGGGTATGTGGTGACAGCATGGAGCCTCTCTATCTGGATGAACAGATCATCTGGATTCATAAACAAGAAACACTTAAAGAAGGAGAAATCGGTGTCTTCTTCCTTGATGGTGATGCTTATGTAAAGAAATACCATCAATCCGATTCCGGTATTCAGCTTATTTCTCTAAATAAAAAATATGCCCCTATCCAAGTCACTTCCGGATCCACCTTAAAAACTTTTGGAAAAGTAGTTGGCTAATTTTAAAAGGCTGATGGTTCAGAACGAGGACCTGGATTATTTCAGACTCTGCAGTTCATTGAATGCGACTCCGGAACTAATGAGCTTTAAATTATACAGCCTGACAAAACGAGGCCAGGCTTATCATATGCCGATGGAGATTCAGGGCAATTTCCTGGCGAATAAAGTAAATAAAGATCCTGTTCTATATATCATAGTATGAACAGGATCTTTTTATAATGATTTATTTTCTATCTAAAATTTTATTAAACCGACTAAAGACTCCATAGTTTGTGTGTTTGACTTACTGTTTATATCTATCTTCTCCTAAATATTTTTCTAGTCATTGCAATATAAAATTGCTTATACAGTCTCTTCCTTAAGAGTCCTGGTGTTCTGGATAATATACAGAGCGACCGATATGACCATCATTATAGCGCACAAACCAATCAACAGATCTGATACCATCGGTGTAATGTGGAACCATATAATATGCACCGCTGCAGTTCCATATAATAAAAAGGTTACTATCTTTCCATGCCAGTCTGCACCATGTACTTTTCCTGTCTTTCGTATCACAAGACATCCACTGACTACCATATACAGCTCCTTACCTGCCATTATTACGATTAAAAGAAGCACATGTGGAAAACGAGTAAACAGACAGATTAACATCGCTGCCTGTGTCAGCTTATCAGCCACCGGATCAAGTATTTTTCCTAAATTACTAATCCTATGGAATCTTCTTGCGATATATCCATCAGCAAGATCCGTAAGACCAGACAGCAATAAGATTTCACCAGCTAACAGAGGATTTTTCTTTACACAATAACTCCATATAATTACCGGAATCAGGCAAAGCCGAAAAAAAGAAAGAAGATTAGGAACCGTAATAATTCTATTCAAATTTTCTTCCTGATTCACTTCACTCTGCATGTACGGTCACCTCACTTTCCTTTTTTTTAGACATAAACCAATAAAATATAACACAAAATGCTAAAGCAAACACAACACCAAAAACATTTTGAATCACTCTAAGACTAACCGCTCCTTGTAGTCCATAAGTCTCTGCAGCAATGGCTAAAGCACCAAATGTGTTAAATACTGCCTGCCAGCCATATTGTGCTGAAAATCCTACACCGATTCCACCAAGAATTCCTATATATGCATAGATTGACGAAGGAAGCAGAAAATATAATACTGTAAAACATATAACACCTGCAATATTTCCGACAATCCTTTTACGGACTCTGTAGTGCATATCTTCCATAAACGGCAAAATCGTGGACATGGCCGCAATACCAGCCCACATTGCACGTGGCATATTACAAAGTTCTGCAATGCAAAGGACAATCGGTACGCATAAAATCTGACATATCTGCCATTTTGTTCTGGAAGAAGTGATATCAAATTCTTGTATCAGATCTTTCAGATTTCTTTTATAAGTTCTGTTTTTATGATTTCGATAAAATACGAAGCAGGTAAGTGCTGCACCTAAAGCCATTCCGACTAATCGCATCTGATAGCTTTTTCCCGTAACATCATAACCATATAGCAGCAGATACCCAAGAACCAATGTAGATTGATTAAACATGAATGGATTATGGCATCCGAACAGAATCAACACAGCCAGTGCCGCAATATTTAACAGCATTCCCAATACCGGTGAAAACTGATTTGCTAAATGCGGACATACAGTCATAATTACAAAGAACAAAGCCAAAAGCATCGTAGATTGTCCGGTGTGGATCCCCAGATCCGCATTTCTAAACACCATGAGACATAATAAGACTACTACACCTACAATGCTGTTCTCATTTCCAAATAGGATGCTGAAAATACTAACAAAGAAAAAACAAAATGCCATTGTAACAGCTATCTTCACCAGATATACCCACATATGATATAATTTTTCTTTTAGTGTTTCACTCTTTTTCAACAGGTTTTTAGAACCTGTCTGATTTAACTGCAACTCCTGATAAAATGTCATATAAATCCTCCCATCTTCTAATTTATCTTAAAACTATATAATCTCATCTTTCTGCTTTGGCAGCTCTATAACAAATCTGCATCCACCATATTCACGGTTTTCTGCTTTGATTGTTCCTCCGGCACTATCTACAATCCGTTTTACAAGTGCAAGACCTAGGCCATTTCCTTCTGCTTTATGAGATCCATCTACCTGATAGAACTTGTCAAATATTCTGGATTTTACATCATCCTCTATTCCTGGTCCTTCATCTTCCAGAATGAACTTAACAGAATCCTGTTCTTGTTTCAGAAACATCGTAATTGTCCCCTTTGAAGGGCTGAACTTAATCGCATTATCCAAAAGATTTATCCAGATATGCATAAAAAGTCCTTCATTCCCAGTATATTTAACTTCCTCCAATTCTACCTGAAAACCAATTTCTTTTTCTGTCCATTTTGTTTCCAATGAAAGAAATGCCTGGCGGATCTGTTCATCCAGACGATATTCTGTTTTTTTCATTGGTATATTCTGATTCTCTAACTTGGATAACAGCAAAATATTACCAACCAATCCGGAAAGTCTTTGGGTGTTAAATAAGATTTTTTCTACATATTCCTCTTGATCCGGAGACAGTTCTTCTCCCTGAAGCAGCATTGTATATCCTTCAATGGCATTAATCGGGGTCTTAAACTCATGAGAAACATTAGATACAAAATCCATCTGCAGCACCTCTGTTGCACGAAGTTCTTTTGTCATAACATTAAAACTTTGATAAGATTCTCCAACTTCTGCTATACGGCTGTTCGTTTCCAAATGCTGTTCAAAATCTCCCTGAGAAACTTCCTTCATTGCTTTACTAAGTCTGGTAATTGGTTCCAGTAACTTTGCATTGATAAAGGAAGTGATCAGCCCTGCAATCAATGTATTGAAAATCAAAAGCCAGCCAAGCACAGGTATGCTGCCCGGCAGATTAAAAAAATGATTCAAAAAAGCAAATAATAAAGCAGATATGACTGTTGAAAATACAAGTGCCAGCCAGATTGCACCAGTCAGACAGGATCGGATCCGCAATCCTTTTTCTTTCTTTTGTTCCATTATTTTTTCACCACCTTGTATCCAATTCCACGCATTGTTACGATTTCAAAATCAGGGTTATCTTTAAAACGCTCTCTGATTCTTCCTATATGTACCTCTATCGTATGTGGGGCTGCCTCCGTCTCGTATCCCCATACTTCATCCATCAACTGTTGTTTTGTAAATGTTCTGCCTGGCGAAGCTGCAAGCTTATATAAAAGCAGGAATTCTTTTTTAGGCAAAACAAGACTTTCCTTATCAGTTGTAACCGTCATTGCATCATAATCAAACTCTGTTGAACCGATCACAATTTTGTGTTCATTCAGTATCTGTGCACGGCGAAGCAGTGCTCCGACTCTTAAAACCATTTCATTCACATTTACCGGTTTTACCATATAATCGTCACTTCCCGAAAGAAATCCCTGGCGCATATCATCAAAGGAACCTTTCGCAGTGATCATAAGCACTGGTATCTGATATCCTGCTGAACGAAGTTCTGACACCAGTTCATAGCCATCCATAACCGGCATCATAATATCAGAAATGATCAGATCAATATATTCCTTATCCAATACTTCTAATGCCTGTGCTCCATCCGATGCACTTTTGACTTGATATCCATTCTTCTCAAGCACTTTTTGGAATAGCTGGCTTAATTCTTTATCATCTTCTACAATCAATATTTGAAACACGTTTTCCTTCCTCCTTATTAAAACAGATACCTTGCCCATCCAAGCAGATGCTGTACCAAAAATATTTTTCTCTGACGTTTCTTTGTTAATTCGATTGGCTCTACATGATATGGATCATTATAAGTTCCGCCTTCTAATATCTGGCGGGACACTTTTTCATATTCCATCATGCCCTCTTCCAACTGTTTATTAATATCTTTACTGCGAATTACAAGCATCAGTTCCGTATCCAGATATGCACTTCTCATGTCCATATTAAAGGAACCGATTACAGACAGATCATCGTCAATCAGAATACTTTTTCCGTGGTATGAATAACCGCCTTCATATTCCCAGATATTAATTCCTGTACTTAAGATTCTATTTCTGTTTTTCGCATAATCGGCAGACCCAAATGGATTCCCATTATTCGCAACTGAATTTGTCATGATAGAAAAATCTGAAACGTTCTCTGCAATCTCCTCCCATGTATTATACATCATATCATTACAGATAATATATGGCGTGTGGATCTTCACACGATTTTTTGCATTTTTCATCAATTCTCCCAACTGATACCACACTACTGGTTCTTTGGAACCTGTGTGAATAGGATTTGACACTAATGTAATCTTTTCTGTCTCAAAAGTTTCGTCCGTATAATCGGTCTCGCAGATTCTTTCCTTATTCTCTTCAAAATATTTCTGATAGCTGTTCTGCAGCTCTAAAACTGCGTTCTTTACAGATTTTCTATTTGCCAGTTTTTTATTGTTATGAAAATAACCACTGTCTTCCTGATTCCATATGGTTTCAAAATACTCTGACAACTGGTTAACTGAATTTTCTTTCTCAGGTTCATCGCAAACCACTAACACGTCTCTGTCATAGTTCTTATGTCCCGGAAAATCACCCAGGAAATAATTATATGTATTTCTTCCCCCAAGAATATATCTCTTTCCATCTGCAATCAAATATTTATCATGCATTCTACCCATCATTTTCCACGGTTTCAACGGATTGGCCTTATTATACAGTTTAATTTCAACATTCTCATGGGAAGATAATCCATAGAAATACGGATTTCCTTCCATATCAATCCAGCTCTCCATTCCATCTACTAACAGACGAATATGTACACCTCTGTCTGCCGCATCATGCAGTGCTCCTAAAATCAATTTTCCACTTTCATCGGATTGAAATGCAAAAGTAGAAAGAATAATTTCCTTTTTTGCATTCTTGATCAAACGCACTCTTTGTAAAAGCGCTTCTGGATTCTTTTCTATGATTACTGCCCGTTCTGTATTTTCACTGCATTCGTTCCATGACCCATTTTTTGTTTCTTTTTTGGTTGTATTGGACACTTCCGGCTGCTTTTTATATGCAACGCAGATTCCGAGCAATTCATAAAAAGCCACACATAAAAAAATTGCCAGTATAACAAGAAGGATTTTACATATTTTATGCTTTTTCATTGTACATCACCTGCTTCCTTTTTATTTCATACTTATACAATACAAAGTCAATCTCAATTTAACCTCAACAAAATTTATTTTTCATAAAAAAATATGACCGGCTTCTTTTTAAAGAAACAGTCATATTTTTATTCTAATATATGAAGGAGCTTTTCTTACTCCGTTGTATTAATCACTATCCATGCAAAATCTTCTTTGTACAACAGACTGTTAGATATAGCAAAAACGGCCTTTCAAAAACAGTTAACTTCTAAATCAACTGTTTTTTGAAAGGTCGTTTCATCAGATTCTTATAGCAATCCAGCAAATAATCTCATAAATAATTGTCCCAGTCGCAAATATGCACTTCGTCCGGTTTGATATTGGTCTGTCACATCACGACATTCTCCCATCGTTCTTATCAGATCATTTTTTATTTCCACAACTGCCTGACAATCTGCCATAAAACAGCCGTTTTCAAAATGGTGATATAAACTTCGATAATCCAGATTAATTGTTCCACAAGTTGCCATACAGTCATCTGCCACACTCATTTTTGCATGACAGAAACCAGGAGTCCACTCATAAACACGAACACCATGTTTAACTAATCCATGATAAAAAGAACGAGTTATATTATAAATGAATTTTTTATCAGGGATACCAGGTGTGATAATTCTTACGTCTACCCCTCGCTTAGCAGCCAGACATAACGCATGCGTCATTTCATCTGTTATGATTAGATATGGAGTCATAAACCAACAATATTTTTCAGCTTTATTTATCATACTGATATAAACTTCTTCTCCTACTTGCTCATTATCCATAGGGCTGTCTGCATAAGGTTGAACAAACCCAGTTTGCTGTGCCGCATAATCATAGTGGAAAAGGTATTTACTAAAATCAGAATCATTAGCATCCTTATCACTTACTGCATTCCACATTTCCAAAAATGTCACCGTAAGCGACTGAACAGCATCTCCTTCTAAACGAATACCTGTATCTTTCCACTGTCCATACGGGTGTGTGTAATTAAAATATTCGTTTGCTAGATTATATCCACCTGTAAATCCGACTTTTCCATCAATAACTGTTATTTTTCTATGATCACGATTGTTCAAAAACAGATTTAAACCTGGCATAAACGGATTGAATACACGGCAATGAATTCCTATTGCTTCCATCTTTTTCACAAAATCTGTGTTAATAAAGCCTATAGAACCCATATCATCGTAGAATACTCTAACTTCCACACCTGCTTTTACTCGCTCTTCCAGAACATCTTGAATCTTATGCCATGCTTCAGCGTCTTCTATCGCATGATATTCCATAAAGATAAACTTCTGTGCTTTCTCCAAATCCTTAAGCTGTGCCTCTAATCCTTTCACTGCTTCATCAAAATACACAATATCCGTATTCTGATAGATTGGATACTGCGAATTTCTTTGTATGTAACTTGCTATATTTCCTGCTTTCGGAATTTTTTCTTTTATTTTGCTCAAACACTCCTGACTGTCCGGAAGCATTGGTAACAATTTGCTATCAATTTCTGCATATCGCTCACGCATTTTATGTGTGCCACCATTCAAACCAATCAACAAATACAGGCCTACACCCATAATTGGGAAAATTAGAATTAAGATGACCCAAGGCATTTTCATAGAGGATGTCTTATTTGATGCGTACAATCCCAAAACCAAGATCCCACTCAAAATCCTTGTAAATAAATTTATGATTTCTGCATATTCATTCAAGCGTGTTACGATAGTAATAATAAAAATCACTTCCAGAAGAATGCAGATTATGGAAAAACACAGCCGTTTTACCCCATTTTTTGTTTTTGCTTTGCCCTCTAAAGTATCTTGTTTCATATATATTCCACCTTCCTACTTGCTCAGTTTTCTTCCTAAATTTCGTGGAACATACCAATTTTGTCTTTTATTCTCTGCATTTCATTATCTGCTTCAATGATAGCTCTTGCAGAATGAAGTAATTCTTCACTTATCTCATCATAGCCAGGCATTTCTTCAATTCCTTTTTTATAGCGAAGTTGATGTTCCAATGTTGCCCAGAAATCCATACCATTGGTTCGAATCTGTAATTCTACACGCATAGGTGTTTTACCCTTAGCAAAAAATACTGGTATTTCAACAATCATATGATAGCTTCGATAACCATTCGATTTTGGATTTTTTATATAATCTTTTATTTCAATAACTTTAATATCATCCTGTTGGGTAATCAAATCTGATATCATATAAATATCGTCAATAAACGCACAAACTATTCGAACGCCTGCTACATCATTGAGATATGTCTGTATATTTTCTGTTGTAAATTCATATCCCATCTTCTGCAGTTTATCGTAAATACTATTGGGCTGCTTAATTCTTGTTTTTATAAAAGAAATAGGATTTCGATTGTTCTCAACTGAAAATTCATCATCCAAAACCTCAAGTTTAGTTTGTATCTCCCGAATAGCACAACGATACATCATCATTAAATTATAAAATTTTGTAGCATTATTTAAAAACTGTAGTGATTCCGGACTGTTCATCCTGAGTTTTTTTACTTCATCTTTTGTCATGGAACTTTCCTTTCTACCTCATCCCTGATTTCAAAACATTATTTATTTTGATAGTTGATTCGTTCTCCTTGAATTACTGGATAACAAATCATTTTATCACTATCCAGATTTTCTACATGCATATCTACTGCACTGATCTGATGGTTTTCATAAGTATTGTAATAATAAATACCTTTTGTAATATTACAACACGACGTATACAATGTGATTTCATATTTTCCATCCGCTACTTCGCAACATCCTCGTTGCTGATCCACAGATCCGAGAATGTGGAAGAATTGGCTAACGCTTTCTTCCTCTGATTCACCTGAAATTGCATTTACCTTTGTAAAAGCTACACGTACAAAGCGTGAGGAAGATGAGAGATCTCCCGGAAGACCTAATCCTCCCATACCTCTACTATATGCATCAAGAGCCAAATTTTCGCAGAAAGTATTTCTGGGCTGTTTAGGAGATAAATACATATAATTATTTAGTTGAAACATCTGCTGTGGAAATGGAGGATTATTCGTAAGCACTCCTACTGGATTGTCATAAATATGCAAACCATCTGACATAGATTCTACCGTAATTGACTCATTCTCATCAGAAATGATCCAGTGTAATTGTGCTAATGGTAATTGCTCGCTGAAAGGAGTATTAACAATATTAATTCGTTCAAGAAGCTCGCGAACTTCAACTAAAGAAGAACACTGACTTAAAATCCACGGAATAAATTCAAACTGTGCAATATTTTCCACATCTGGCTTAATCGCGGCATAAACAGCATTTCCGACAAAATTCAGTCCTGCCATTGCCACTCCTTTTTCATTCATAGCATCATAATACAAAGGATAATCCTCAGCAACATGAGCCATTCCAATAATTGCATAATGATTTTTCATATCGCCAACATGGCGAAAATTAAACGCATAATTACGTGGTGTAATTACTATCTGATCACCATAAGAGAATTCATAATCGAGGGTTCGTCCAAAGTAAAAATCTTTTGTTTTATAAGTTGCTGCTGTACACATGATCGTTTATCCTCCTAAATAGATTGAAATATGTCAATGAGCTTTTTCTTGAACAATATTATAGCACAATTCTTTTATTTTGTTCCAACTTCATACATGATCATAACATGTAAACTTTAAACTATTTTCCTAGATTATTTCTCCATCAGTTTTTCAAACCAGGTATCCATAGCTAGGATGAATTGACCTACGTCTGGCAATTCTTGCAGCATTTCGTTTAGGGTTTTGTGCTTCACATATTTCTGCACATACACCCAACAGGCAACGCTACTGGCTTCTGATACAATGTCAGCTATGGTTTTGCGCATAAGCTCTTCAAATTCAGCAATTTCTTCTTTTGGAACAACATCATACAGAGTTGATGCCTGATGACTTATTTTTACTCCATTTTCATTTGCATCTTTAAGCAGATTCTTAACTTTTTCTCTTGAATCCTCCGGTACTTTCATGTACTCCCACATAAATGCTACCACATCGGCTGGTGTGTCTTTTTTTAGTGGTGGTAACTGAATATAATCATTGTTTTCGCTCATTTTCATATCCTCCTCACGATATAATAAAATCAATAATACGTTCTCTTGTCATGTCCAGTACAGTGTCCACGAATACTCCTGCAAACAGGATCAGATACAGAATTACACTCAGCGAAAATAGAAATGCAACCTGTACCCAATCATGGTAACAGTATGCAGTCGCTATGATCAATAAAGTGAATATAAACCCAAGGATCCCTCTGACAACCGCATAAGTCTGTACTGTCATTTTTACTGCCAAGCCGATCACAAAAAGGATCAGCCATACCGGCAGTAATAATATCTTTCCAGCAAGTTTTAAAATAAACATGTGCACCTCCTATCTTACCAGTCCTGGCATATCATGGTTCACCTCTGCCTGATAATACCCGTTCATCGTTGACGGTGCATTAAACAGGGCTGCTAATAAATATTTCTTGATGTTCTTCACCTTTGTGGTGTTACCACTCATACAGTGTAAGACATACTCGATATGTGAATAGGTCAGCATCAGAAATTTTTTCTTCACCAGTGATGCCGGATACCAGTTGCTGGCAATCAAGATCTTGTCATTTTTACACATCACAGTCTCTACGATCAGGTTCACGATTTCATCTACCTGCCGCATATCGTCATGATGGGTTACTTCCAGTGATTCATAATCAATGGTCTCTTTGACAAGGTTTTCATAAGCCTGATAATCCTCAGAGCGGTTATCGCCATCGGATCGATTCTCATCTGCAGATACGATTTGATTAGATTTATTATCATTCATTTCAGTATCACTAAGATTAGTATTATTAGGGTTTGAAATGTAAACTTCTTGAAGTTTGTTTTCGGGACTTCTAGAAGTTTGATTTTGGGACTTCATGAAGTTTGAAATGTAAACTTCTGTAGATTCCTCATTTTCCACAGAAGTTTGTTTTTTAAACTTCTTTAATTCCTCTTCAAATTTTTTCTCATCTGTTTTCTCAGGCATAAAGGTTTTCACGTAGATAACGTTCACCTTTCCAAATCCCTGTCTGCGTTTCTCAATCAGGCCAATCCCTGTTTCGTCATCCAGTTCTCTCATGGATTTGATGGCTTTATTTCTGCCACAGTTCAGTAATTCCATGATATCTTCGATGGAAAAGTAGATATATGCTCTGTTTTTGTCATCAAACCACTGATTCTTGATGGAAAGAGACATTCGATCCAACATCAGTCCATATAAAATTTTAGCATCGCTCGATAAATCTTTAAAGTGCTGCATGCATTCTTCTGTGACCGGATACCATTTCATATTCTTCATTATCATCCATTCGAAGCAGTACCGGTGTCAGTACTCCATTGATCCTTACACTTTCAACCAGATCCTGCATCTTTTCATCATCCAGCACCTTGAACGGATGATTTTTAAACGGATGGATCTTACTGATTTCTATCTCCATTGCAGATTCTTCATTTACCACACCCAGCAGTTCATCAATGCTTGCCAGTTTAATCTTTTCGCCACTTCTATTTTTCATTTTTCAAAACCTCCTGTGTTAAGTTCTTATATGCTTCGGCAACTTTTCCTTTCGGGCAGTGCATGTAGATGCTTTTTCCCTCTGCACTGGTCTCAGCAGCTTTTACAGACATCGGGATCACATTTTCAAATACCTCGATCTGACTTCCGTAGGTTGTATGTACTCTCGATGCAATATCCCTTGCGTAATTGGTTCTGAAATCTACCATGGTCAGGAGAATGCCCTCAATCGCCAGTTTCCGGTTCAGTCTTTTCTTTACTGTAAGAATGGTCTTGATCAGCTGCTGAAGTCCTTTCACCGGCAGATATGCGGCTTGCACAGGTATCAACACAGAATCGGAAGAGACCAGTGCATTGATTGTCATCATACCAAGGCTCGGCATACAGTCGATCAGGATATAATCGTATCGGCATCGTATCGCATCGATATATTCTTTCATGATCATTTCTCTGCTCATAACATTTCCCATCGTTACTTCCAGTGCGGAAAGCTCAATATTTGCCGGGAGAAGATCTACATTTTCCTGGTGATGTAAAATCCCATCTTCCAGAGAGATTTCTTCTTCGTTGATGACATCCATCATGATCGTTGCCAATGTGATGCGAAGATCATCCGGTTCCTCATATCCAAGACTTGCGGTTAAACTTCCCTGTGGATCCGCGTCGATCAGCAACACTTTCTTACCTTCTCTTGCCAGTCCAATGCCTACATTTACGGTTGTGGTGGTCTTTCCGACGCCACCTTTCTGGTTTACTACGGATATAACTTTACACATGATTTCTTCCTCCTTTAACTTTCCCATGATTCTTTTTTCCATAATTTCAACAGTGCCAGTATTTCCCGTTTCATCATTGCCGGTGTATAAGAATTTGGAAAATACTTGTGTAACTGCTCGTTTGTGAATGCCACTCTTGTGATCTCACCCTTTTTCACTTCACACATGATTTCTTCCATCTTTTCCAATGACAACTGTTTTTCTTTACTCAGTTGCCGGATCCTCTGTGCCTGTGAGAGTGATGGGATCGCCTGTGCATACTCCATTGCTACAAGCAATTCCTTTTGCTCTTTTTCACTTAATGCTGCTATCTCTACAGCCGGACAAAAAGAAATAATCTCATCATCCAGTTTCTGCAGCATTTCCGGTATAAGCTTTGTCAGTGATATATAACGCTGCACTTGTTTTGGACTATCTCCACAATCCTCACTGATAATATCTATCGATCGTTTTCTTGGTTTTTTGTGGTCAACTTGGCTCTTTTTCGACCACTCTTTCTTTTTAGTACGTCATTTTTCAGTTTGTAAGCAAAAGCTTTTTCACTGTAACTGATCCGTTCTCTGTGTAGATTGGAATCTACCATACTTAAAATGGAATCATCTTCACTTAATACTCGGATAATTACCGGTACTTTACGGTATCCCAGCTTCTCCGCAGCATGTTTTCTTCTGTGGCCGGATATGATCTCATAGTAGCCATCCGGTACTGGTCTGACGATCAGCGGATTTAATATTCCATACTTCTCAATGCTTTCCTGCAGAAGAAACATTTCCTTATCATCTTTCACCTGAAACGGATGCTCTTTGAACGGTCGAAGACGCTCAATCTCAATTTCTATGATTCTTTCTTCGTTTACTCCTGATTGCCTGTTTGGTTCAGTCATCTTGACTCCTTTCCTCCAGGATTCAGGACACTAAAAAATGCCTGCCTGGAACTTTTATAGATAGTAAAGTTCCAAACAGACATTGCTGTTTGACCATTAGCTGTAGCTAATAGAATTGAATACTGTTTCAGCTAATTCATGTTTGCAAGTTTGGGAGAGATTGTTTCTTTTCCCGCCTTTTCTCTGATTTACATCCCCGAATAAGGGGTGACAACAGAGCGGAACCCAAATGTTAGCTGAACTTCCTAAAACCCATGTTTGCAAACCGGTAATTTTGATTAGCTGTCAGCTAACAAAAATCGGATTGAGTTAGCTGGAAATTGATCATTTTGAATGGAATTTCATGTCACGAACGTGATTAGAAAATAACAAAAGCGTTCGCTGTCAGCTAATCCAGCTAACATTTTCGAACGCTTTGAAGCCCGTCGCCAAGAGGATTTGAACCTCCGACCCCTCGCTTAGGAGGCGAGTGCTCTATCCAGCTGAGCTATGACGACACATGCCGCAAACCCTTGATTTTACTGGGTTTCTGGGATTTTTCCCTTCGGCCATATATAAGATTATCAACTCTATTTCGAGTTGTCAATCTACAGATTTTTTTGATTTGGTAACATTAGAACGTTCCCCAATTTGGGGAATGCTTTGTTGTCACCTTTGGCGTTTTTCAGAATAGATTCGAACTGAAAGTTGTTTTTCATTTTTTCCCTTTGGGGAATGCCTCGGCTTTCTCTTAGGAGGCGAGTGCTCTATCCAGCTGATCTACGAGGACATTTAACTTACATTGGTAATTGTACTATATTTAAGCAGAAAATACAAGTAGCACTTTTTAGTCCTGTCATATTATTTATTGTTTCACGTGAAACATTTTTCTGTGTTTCACCATTTTATGTTTCACGTGAAACATTTAGTCAGATCAAAGCTTTTAATAATGCAGCTGCCCCTGCAGCCACACGATTCCTTTGAATCTGCGGCCTATTTGGGGTTCTCCCAGGACATCTGCCTTATTAATACAGACATCAAACAGCATATCATTACATTCCAACGTAAACTGATATATCTCTTCTCCTGTAATAATGTTCTTGAACAGCATATAATCAATGATCTCGCCCATAACGCTATACTGGTCACATTCAATGCCATGAGGCATAAAATAGGAATCCACAATTGTAAATATATCTTCCGTAACAATTCTCTGAGATATCATGGAATATGTGTCCATATCTTCCATGGTAAGACTTTCCATCGCCTCTTCGTCTCCGTTTCTGGCTGCAGCGATCAGATGATTTCTGTTTTTTGTGAGTTCACGTTCTACCTTTACCGCTTCTTTATCTTTTTCTACAGGAAAAAGAATCTTTCCTTCTTTTGCCAGACCAGAAAGGGTCAACGGTGGATTCCCGGAAAGCATTTCTTCTCTGCCCCGCTGCTGAAGATATTCAGCAGCGTTCTGCAGATAAAAAATTAATGTAACTCCTATTCTCAGATCGTCACAGGCACCTGCAAAAGATTCCTTATCAGCATGCCTCTCAATTACCACGTTCTCCTGCGTGGTAATCCCTGTGCCGCGGAAAAACGGGAAATAGTAATCCACATGGAACTGATTGTCTTCATCATACTGTCCGCAGACTGTAATCCCGCAATCACATCCATAATTCTTGGAAAACTCAGCAAATATACCATCCTGATGATCTTCCACCACATATTTCTCATCATAGGTTTCCACCACATCCATGATAATCTGCTCAATACTGCTTCTTTTGGTGATCTTAGAAAAACCAACTGCCCTCAGATAACTATGCATAAGAACACCTCCCTGAAAAAGCTCATCTCCCATTAAGCGCGGGTCTTTTTCTCAATCTTGGTCATTCCACCCATGTATGGCTGCAGAGCCTTCGGGATGCTGACAGATCCATCTGCATTCAGGTTGTTTTCCAGGAACGCGATCAGCATTCTCGGAGGTGCTACTACTGTGTTATTTAATGTATGCGCAAGATATTTCTTTCCATCTTTGCCATTTACACGGATTTTCAGACGACGTGCCTGTGCATCTCCAAGGTTGGAGCAGCTTCCTACCTCGAAGTATTTCTTCTGACGAGGAGACCATGCTTCTACATCCAGAGATTTCACTTTCAGGTCTGCCAGGTCACCGGAGCAGCATTCCAGAGTACGTACCGGAATATCCAGAGAACGGAACAGATCAACTGTGTTCTTCCATAATTTATCGAACCACATCGGGCTTTCTTCAGGTCTGCACACAACGATCATTTCCTGTTTCTCGAACTGATGGATACGGTATACACCTCTCTCTTCCAGTCCATGAGCACCCTTTTCCTTACGGAAACATGGAGAATAACTTGTAAGTGTCTTCGGAAGTTCTTCTTCAGGAATGATCTGATCGATGAATTTACCGATCATGGAATGTTCACTGGTACCGATCAGGTATAAATCTTCTCCCTCGATCTTATACATCATGGCATCCATTTCAGCGAAGCTCATAACGCCTGTTACTACATTGCTTCTGATCATAAATGGCGGTACACAGTAAGTAAATCCTCTGTTGATCATAAAGTCACGGGCATAAGAGATTACTGCGGAATGAAGTCTCGCAATGTCTCCCATAAGATAATAGAATCCATTACCAGCTACACGTCTCGCACTGTCCAGATCAATTCCGTCAAAGTTTTCCATAATATCTGTATGATATGGAACTTCGAAATCAGGAACAATCGGTTCACCGAATTTCTCAATTTCTACATTTTCGCTGTCATCTTTACCGATCGGTACAGATGGATCGATAATATTCGGAATTACCATCATGTCTTTTAACAGTTCTTCTTCTACTTCTTTCTCTCTTACAGAAAGTTCTTCGATACGGTTTCCGGAAGCAGCTACCTGTTTCTTTACTTCTTCTGCTTCTTCTTTCTTACCCTGTGCCATCAGCGCACCGATCTGTTTGGAAATTTTATTTCTTTCTGCACGAAGAGCTTCTACTTCCTGTTTGATTTCTCTGTTTTCTTTGTCAAGCTCCAGAACTTTGTCTACTAATTCCAGTTTATTATCCTGAAATTTATTGCGGATATTCTGTTTTACGATTTCTGGATTTTCTCTCACAAATTTGATATCTAACATTTCGTTCCTCCTAATGTTATGTATTAACGTTCGCTGCATTTACAACGATATTAATAACCGTTTTGTCTTCTTTATTTAGTCGGGCGGGCCAAAATCATCCTCGCTCGGTTAATTTATCATTCTCTGTAAAGAACGATAGTTATTTAATTATTATCTTTTTTTACTTTTTTATTCACATTCTGATCATTCTTCGATTTCACCAAGACCGAAATTTACAGCTTTACGAAGAGCTTCTACTTCCTCCTGGCTAAGCATAACATAAGACTCACCTTTTACGATTTCCTTCAGATAAAGGAAACAGTTATCACGGCTATGTACCGCATTCAGGATCAGTCCTGTATTTTCCTTATCCAGTAATGCAAGAGCAAAACTGAGTTTGCCTCCCACGTCGTCAAAAGCATCATATTTCTCAACACCATATTTGTTGAACATTTTTTCCATATTTTTCTTAAGGAAAAGGATATCATGATCATGATCTTCTTTTGCTTCATACAGCCTGTCTATCTGGGCAAATTTACGCACAAATACTTTTTCCAATGACTGTGCATCGCTGCCCTTCATAAATATCTTGTATCTACGTTCCAGACGGCTCAGTCGCATATTGTAGCTGATACTTCTTACCAGAAGAAAAACAACGAGGATCAGTAATATAATGATTATAATTCCTGAATCAATACCCAGGTTTTCAAAAATACCACTCATACAGCCATCACTCCTTAATTATGAATGGATTCAAACAAGTCAATAATTCTTTCAAGTTCATCCCTGGAATAATATTCAATCTCTATTTTTCCTTTATCATTTTTCTTTCTATGGATCAGAACTTTTGTTCCCATGATACTCTTCATTTTTTCTTCCAGATTCTCATATGCGGCATCTTCTGCAGAATATGAATGTGATTTCTTCTCTTTTGGCGGCGCCAGAACTGCTTTTACAAGCTTCTCTGTCTCACGAACGCTTAATTTCTCATCAAACACACGCATTGCAAGGCTTTCCTGTTTTTCCATATCAGAAACAGCAAGGATTGCTCTTGCATGACCGGCTGTAATCATTTCATCAATCAGCATCTGCTGTACTTTTGCACTCAGTTTCAGTAATCGCATGGAGTTCGTAACTGCCGTACGGCTTTTTCCTACTCTGTCAGCGATTTCATCCTGTTTCAGATGAAATTCATCCATCAGGCGTTTATAAGCCATCGCTTCTTCAACTGCATTCAGATCTTCCCGCTGAATATTCTCAATCAGGGAAATTTCTACCAGTTCCTGCTCCGAAAACTCCTTAACAATAACAGGAACTTCTTTTAACCCTGCAAGTTTAGCTGCTCTCCAGCGTCTCTCTCCTGCTATAATCTCATAATAGTCCTTTTTTTCGGACACTAGTAAAGGTTGGAGAATTCCATACTGTTTAACGGACTCTGTTAGTTCCAGAAGTGCATCTTCATCAAACTGTTTCCGCGGCTGATTCTGATTTGGTTCTACCATTGATATTTTTACCATCATTGGTACTTTTTTCTGTCTGGGAGTTTCTGTTCTCTCTTTTACATTTTTCACTTTTACTGCAGGTTCTGTCTTTTTTTCAACCTTTGCAGTAAATTTTACTTCATTTTCTTTACTGGCAGTTTTCTTATCCGGAAATAATGCATCTAAGCCTCTGCCAAGACCGTTTTTTCTTCCTGCCATCAATCATCCTCCCTGTTGATCACTTCTTCAGCCAGAAGTCTGTAACTCTCCGCTCCTGATGATCGGGGATCATAAAGAGTGATCGGCTGTCCGTAACTCGGAGCTTCTGCCAGTCTGACATTTCTTGGGATAATTGTTTTGTAAATATTCTGGTTCAGATTCTCTTTCACATTTTCTACCACCTGTAGTGACAGATTGGTTCTGGCATCGTACATTGTAAATACAACGCCTTCCATTTTCAGGCGCTTATTCAGGCGTTCTTTGACCAGGTCTATCGTGTGGATAAGCTGTGAAAGACCTTCCAGTGCATAATATTCACACTGAATCGGAACTAATACAGATGTAGCTGCTGTCAATGCATTGATCGTCAGCATATTTAAAGATGGTGGACAGTCCAGAATAATATAATCATATCTGCGTCTGAGCTTGTCCGTGATCCCCTTTAAAATAAATTCTTTGTTGTCAATTCCTATCAATTCGATTTCTGCACCGGAAAGATTAATATTAGATGGAATCAGATCCAGATTTTCTACAACATTCTTTACAATCGTATCTTTTGTCTCTGCTTCACCTAACAGCAATTCATACAGTGTATTTTCTGCTGCATTTTTGTCCACTCCAAGTCCACTGGTAGTGTTTCCCTGTGGATCAATGTCAATAGTAAGGACTTTTTTACCTTTTTCTGCAAGGCAGGCTGAAAGATTGATCGCAGTTGTAGATTTACCTACTCCACCTTTCTGGTTGGCGACTGCTATAATTCTTCCCAACTTCATTCCTCCTTCATGAGGTTTTCGTTTTGTTTTATATATTGACAATATTGCAGATACATTATAACACTTTTATTATTAACATGCCACATAATGTTTCACGTGAAACATAAAAATTCAATTAATTTTTAGTGATAATATTGTGTATTATGATATGATAACAAATCAACTTACATAGCAGCGTTTTATATATAACAGTTTATTTTACGGTATTTTATTATTATTTGTAGTACTTATATTTTCTTGTAAATTGCTTTTTCTTGGCGTATAATAAGTTTATCATATTCTTTATGAAGGATGTTCTGAAAATTCATCCAAAGGAGGCATGAAATGAATAAACATAAGCACAAAATATTCACCTTTGCTGCTCTTATGACTACTGCTACTGTCGTCGTTCACTTTATCAACCGTACTATTGCTGCTACTGCACAGTTAAAACAATTATTAGGTCTTGCAGACAGCCGAACTTTTGAATGGCGTTTTGGAAATATCAATTATACAAAGAAGGGCAGTGGATCTCCCGTATTATTAATCCATGATGTAATGCCGGGAGCATCCGGTTATGAGTGGAACAGAATTGAAGATTCTCTGGCTGCCGATTATACAGTGTACACCATTGATCTTCTGGGATGCGGACGCTCCGAAAAGCCAGGTATCACATACACAAACTTCGTATATGTTCAAATGATCTGCGATTTTATCCGTAAAGTGATCGGACAGAAAACAGATGTGATCGCAAGCGGGCTCTCCGGTTCTTTCGTAGTTATGGCCTGCCATAATGAGAAAGAACTTTTTAACAAGATCATGCTTGTAAATCCACCAAGCCTAACCCGTTTGAAACAAATGCCATCCAGAAAAGACCGCCTGCTTAAATTCGCTCTGGAAATACCCGTTTTCGGAACTCTGGTATACCATATGATCATCTCCCGCGAGAATGTAAATAATATGTTTATCGAAAAGATGTATTATAATCCATTCCATGTAGATACAGTTATAACTGATGCTTATTATGAAAGCGCACACAAAGGCGGATACTACGCTAAATATTTATATTCCAGCATGATTTCTAAATACATGAGCATCAATATTTCTCATGCTGTAAAATCTCTGGACAACAGTATTTATATTGTAGAAGGCGAATCAGAACCAAACGGCGGATTTATTGTAAATGAGTATTCTGCTCTTAATCCTGCTATTGAAACATCTGTAATTGCCGAAACCAAACATATTCCTCATGTAGAAAAACCTGATGCATTTCTTGAACAGGTTAAGATTTTTTTCTAAACCGAAAATCAAGTCAACACAAAGCCCCCAATGTTTCCTGTCATTTATGGAAACATTGGAGGCTTTTTAAGGTTACCTCATTCACTTTTCAGATCATTAGTTTTCTTCAGGATCCGTAGTCTGTGTCTCAGTGCTGTCTGCTGTAGAATCTGAATCTTCTGTGTCATCTGTTGATAAATCCTTACTTGCTTCTGATGCATCTTCTGCATTATCTGTTTCAGTCTCATTGCCGGTCATGGTTTCAAATGTAGTAAACAATTCTTTCACATTCATTTTGTTAACCAGATAAACCTTTTCTCCTACTACTGCTGCATAATAATTTGTATCATAACTGTAGTAAGAAACTTCCAGAGAATCTCCATCCTCTTCTTTAAGTGTAACAGTCATTTCCGGATCGTTCTCCGGAGTATACTCTTCAGTCAGTCTCTTCTGAGCTGTCATATTGGCAAGTTTATTATAGAACGGAGTAAGATCTGATGATTCCAGTTCTTTTCCATTCAGCTTATAAGTTACAGTTTCTGTCTCATTGCCATCATCGTCTGTAGATGTTTCACGTGAAACATTGACCTTATATTCGTTTCCCTGATAAGTCACTTTCATTTCTGACAGATTGTTAATGGATACATAGCTGACTGTCATATCCCAGAAGTCTTCTTCCGCTTTATCTGTAAATGCAGATAATGTATCTACAGACATAGTATATACCTGATCACTGTCATTCACCATGATATATCTGTTGCTGTCATCTGCTTCTTTTCCTACAGTGATCACCAGCTGTTTGTCCACCATTGTTTTCTCATCTTCAGTGTCATCTGTGCTGTCTGCGTCTGATGTATCTGAATCAGTTGTCTCTGTGGTATCCCCATCTGCAGTATCTGTATCATCACTCTCTGATGTGTCAGTGCTGTTTTCTTCTGTAGAACTACTGGTATCTTCTGTATTGTCTGTGTCATCAGAGTCTTCTGAATCATTTTCTACTTCTTCCTGATAATCTACTGTGATCACAGCATACGGATCATCCAGACCATACTCACTCTTATCATCACATTTGTAATTTACAAAAGAATTATATGCCATGCTTCCAAAGGACGAAACCAGAGAGCTTACTGTAGCTGAATCTGTTTTCTCTTTTTCATCTCCCGCACCCTGTATGGTCCACAGACTGTTATCGTCATTCTTTACCAGTTCATATGAATTCTCCCCTGATACATAAATCTTATTGATATCGTCTGTGTTGGAGATTGCCGGAAAATCTTCTCCCTGCGCATAGTCATAAAGATCCTTCGTAAATGGTTCGATACTGGATGCATCTACCATATATACAGTAGTTTTATCATCGTCTTTATACACATAATACTGGCTGGTTGATGAATTTTCATCTCCTACATACAATGTAGTAGTTACTGTCTTTGCCGAATCATCTGCGCTGTCTTCGCTGCTGTCATCCCCGGAATCCTTTGTAACGATTTTAAGTGTATTGGATGGTGTATCCAGTCCATATTCTTCCAGATCTTCCACATCACTCAGCACTCTGTCTGATTCAATAGATGCCACAGAAGAAGCCGCATCATCCAGAGTTGTCTGATTTACAGGAAACTCTTTTTCATCTTTCTTGATCCACTGATCATTATCTTTTTCGAATGTAGTTTCGTTTTTATCAATCATGAAATCCAGTGACTGGATGTCATCTGCAGATGCAGAGAAAACAGTAGTCTTTTCCTCTGTTTCTTCTTCAGATTCCTTTTGTTCCTGTTTGGCTACGTAGGTTTTTACGCCTGCGTAAGCCCCACAGCAAACAACTAAAACTGCAACTGCAATGACCATTTTTACAGTTTTATTCTTCATTCAAGTCTTCTCCTCTTCTAAGCCTTTCTTCTCTTCATCCAGACTACAAATCCGATAACCAGGAAGATTCCAGGGATCAAAGCAATTGTGCAGATCTTCCAGAATGCTGCATCATAGTCTGTAATAGTCAGGTAAGATACTGACAGGCTCTTGGATGGAATAGATACTGTTGCACTGTCATCTGTGTCTGTCATCCACTTCAAAGATTCAACGATAAGCTTCTCATTACCTCCGGATACCATCTGATTGACCTGTGATTCCATCAGGTTAGAAGTTGAATAATAAACAATCTGAGTTTCTTTGCCATCATCCAGGCTCTCTGTAATGCTAACACCCAGATCAAACGGTCCGTCTGTGTCGCCATCTTCTTTTTCCATTGTGCCGCTGTTTAAGTCGGTCTTGGAATACGCTTTATCGGATGTAGTCAGAATGCTGTTGATCGTAACTGTGTCACGTACATCATCAGATTTCTGGATTCCCTGTGCATACGGTGCCAGTACATAATATCCGCCGGATGCAGTTTCAGAACTTGCATCTGTGCTGTTGATCGTTGGAACCAGATAATACGGCATCTGCATTGCAAAGTGCTGATTATCTCCTTCGAACACAATACCCTCTGCTCTTTCTACGCCATAGTTTGCCAGAACAGCATCAAAGTTCGGCAGATCCTCTGTGATGTAATCAGAGAAGATCATTGCTTTTCCACCATTTTCAAGATAAGTAATAATGGCATTCTTTTCATCCTCAGAAATATCTGTGGACGGAGAATCAATAAAGAGACAGTCCGCATCATCCGGAACACTTCCCTCTGTGAGAAGATTCAGAGATTTAATGTCCATATTTGCTTTTTCGATATCCTCTTTGATAGAGGAATCCATGTCTTTCTCTCCGTGTCCCTCCAATGTATATAAAATCGGGAGATCTTCAGATGTTACATATCCGATTGCACTGGTAATCTGACCTTCGCCATCAAATCCTGTAGTCTGATAGCTGTAGGTCTGGTAATCCATACTGCTTTCATAAATATTATTGTAATCAATTACTTTATTTCTATCTCCGCAGACTACAATAAGACTGTTGGAAGACAGATTATCACTTGTATACTCTGATACAAATTTAGGATTTACTACCGGATCCTTCTGTTCTACTTTAATATGTTTGGATTCATCTTCGTATTTTTTCAGAAGATTGGTAATCTTTTCATCTTCGGATCCGCTCTGTGCGATCTGATAGATGGTTACGTCTTTGTCCAGATCTTTCAGCATTTTCTTTGTTTCATCACCGATGCTGTACAGTTTCTGGCTACTGACATCTATTTCTGAATACTTGGAAGGAATTGTGCTGACGATCATGTTTATAACAATAACAACCGCAATAAAGATCACAGACATCACCATTGCATAGGATCCGTTTTTAATATGTTTTTTGCTGATCTCAGTCAGTTTCTTCCTGTCTGTTTTATTATGATTTTCTTTTTTTAATTTTTCTTTCAGTTTCATCTTTTTCACCTCCCTAGTTCCAACGTCTCTTCAAGATAGACTGCATTGTAAGGAATAAGCAGACTGCAATCACTGAAAGAAAATATACGATACCTTTGATATCGAAAATATTATTTGTAAAATTATCAAAATGTCCACTGAGGTTAAATATATCCAATACCTTCTGGATTCCGCCTTCGAAAATGCTGCTTTTTAAAAGGTATACAATAACAAGTATCACCTCTCCGATCACACCGACCGCTGCTGAGATCAGCACATTCTTGATCATTGTATAAACAATGATCGCCGCTGCCAGGATCAGAAGTCCGAAGGTAACACATGTGGACATGGATGTTTTGGAGAAAAATGATGAAATACCGTTCATCATATAAAATGCAAACAGCAGAACAAAGGTAAGTACTGCTGCGATCACCTGGCTTTCTGTCAGCGCAGACATAAATAAGCCGATGGCAATATTCGCACATCCCAGAAGGAAAAATCCCAGGATTGCTGTATATGCAGTACCGAAATCCACAGTTCCGAATTTAGACATGATCAGTGGATAGGTGCATAAAACCAGGATTGGAATGGCATATACTGTTACCAGTGCCAGATATTTACCTGTTACAATATTTCCTACAGATACCGGTGCTGTCAAAAGCAGCTGATCTGTTTTCTGTTTTCTCTCTTCTGCAAGTACACGCATAGTCAGGATCGGAACTCCGATCAGAAACACAAAAGTTACTGCGCTTAATGTTGTTTCAAATTTCGGATATGCTGCTGAGAGCTGATATGCCGAAAAATAAATACCTGTCAGTACAAGTACGAAAAATATGAACAGGTAACCTACCATAGAGGTCAGGTAACTTTTCAGCTCTCGTTTATAAATCGCTGTCATGATTCTTTTCCCCCTTCATCTTTGTCCTCTTCTGTTTCCGATTCTTTCTGAGTCTGCGTTTCATTGTCTGTCTTTTCATTTTCTGTTTTCACAGCTACAGACTGATCAGATGCAGTCAGTTCGAGGAAGATTTCTTCCAGGGATACTTTCTTGGATTTCATTTCATAGATTGGGCAGTTAATCTCTGCCATCTTATAAAATACTTTTTCCCTGACATCGTTCTGCTCTTCAGTTGTTACTTTTACGCTCCAGAGATTCTGTTTATCATCATGTTCAAGGGAAACACTGTTAATTCCTTCAATACCTTCCAGAGCTTCTTTAATCGGCTTTTCAGCACCCTTTACAAGCATCTCCAGTGTATTGGAGCCTTCCGCAAGTTTGCCCAGGTTTTCCGGTGTATCGCTTGCTACAAGTTTTCCATGGGAAATGATCAGTACGTAATCACATACTGCACTTACTTCAGATAATATATGTGAACTTAAGATTACGGTATGCTTTTTTTTCAGATTTTTGATCAGGGTTCTGATCTCTATGATCTGTTTCGGGTCAAGTCCTACTGTTGGTTCATCCAGAATAATAACTTCCGGATAACCCATGACCGCTTCTGCCAGTCCCACTCTCTGACGGTAACCTTTGGAAAGATTTTTGATCAGCCTGTTTCTCATATCAGAAATCTTTACCATTTCCATGACTTCTTCGATCATATTTGCTTTTTTATCTTTTGGAATTTTCTTCAGATCAGCCACGAATTTCATATATTCCAGAACGGTCATATCAAAATAGAGTGGCGGCTGCTCCGGCAGGTATCCTATGCATTTTTTGGCCTCTTCAGGCTCTTCGAGGATGTCGTGTCCATCTATCTTTACTGTTCCTTCTGTGGATGCGATATATCCTGTTATCATGTTCATAGTGGTGGATTTTCCTGCTCCATTGGGACCGAGGAATCCATAGATCTTGCCTTTCTCTATTTTAAAAGAAAGATGGTCAACTGCCGTATGGTCGCCATATCGTTTGACCAGATTGTTTACTTCAATCAATGTGCTCTCCTCCTTTATATAGATATAGAAAATGCCCTCAGGTGAAACAGAGAATGGGGGGGGAACCCAGGGGCATCTCTATATATATGAGTTTATGATGAAGTTGTGATGAAATTAGGATAAAAGTGTGATTATTTTGTGATGTTTGTGTGTGGGAGGTGGATAGAATAGGAACGCAGAGGAGAGAGGGACGGAGCCCGCCTCGCTCCTGGTGGAAGGAAAATTGTTATTTTCTTATTATTAGTGTTATTAAAATGGAAGTAATGTTGTGTTGTACTCTGCCTGATTTAATATGCCAGAATTGCAAGTGTTGTTTTGCAGTGCTTGCAATTCTAGCATATTTTAATGTAATAATTATTTAATTGAGGTAAAATTTTATTGTCCCAGTGGGGTTTTCAACGGGGTTCCGGCTTTGCGGGGGTAGGGTTTGGGGGTGGGGGTTTGTTTGGTTATGGTTACCAGGGAGCGGGAGATTTCGGAGTCGGGGAGGTCGAAGTAGGTGATTGAGGTTAGTTTTCCTCCCAGGATCTTTATTGCTTTCTGGGCCTGATCGGCTTCTTCCTGGACGGTTCCGGATTTGTAGGAAATGAAGGTTCCTCCGGTTTTTACATATGGGAGGCAGTATTCTGACAAGGTTGCCAGGTTGGATACTGCTCTGGATACGCAGAGATCGTACTTCTCACGATATTCTTTGTTTCTGGCGTACTCTTCGGCTCTGCCGTGGATTGCTTTGATGTTTGTGAAGCCAAGCAGGGTGAAGGTTTCTTCCAGGAAATTTACTCTTTTCTTCAGGGAATCCAGAAGGCAGGCTTCAAGATGCGGAAATGCTATCTTTAACGGAATTCCCGGGAATCCTGCTCCTGTTCCGATATCTATGATTGTTTTTACCTTCGTCATATCTACTGCTTTTACGCAGGACAGACTGTCCAGAAAGTGTTTCGTTAATACTTCCTGAAATTCTGTAATCCCTGTAAGGTTCATCACTTTATTCTTTTCTATCAGATATTCATAATACTGTATATACTGATCTTTCTGCTGCTGTGTAAGTTCAATTCCAAGCTCTGCACATCCATTTTCCAGTATAGTCAGATCGTATAACATAGTTCATTTTCTCCTTTTGTCGGATCAATCATTTTATTGTATTTATTTGTTTTATTGTGTCATTAATTGTACACGCAACATTTATTTACTGTACTTTTTATTTCTCTTTGTTTTGTTTAAAGTTCAATATTCAGTTCTTTGATTCTTTTTTACTTTTGTTAAAGTTCGATATTATTTATGTTTATTCTATGCATCCACGACATGTATTTTATTCTTTCTTATGTGGTTTTTAGTTCAATTCGCATCTTCTTTTCCAACTGTTTTCCGGTTTATCTTGCGCTTGCAAGATAAACCAGAAGTACAGAAATATCTGCCGGTGATACACCAGAAATTCGTGATGCCTGTCCAATGGAGATCGGGCGGTATTCTTCCAGTTTCTGGCGAGCTTCTATGCGGAGGCTGCCTACTTTTTCATAATCCAGATCTGCCGGTATCTTCTTTGCTTCCAGTTTCTTAAACTGTTCTACCTGCTTTAACTGTCTGCGGATATAGCCTTCATATTTGATATTGATGTCTACCTGTTCCTGTACATCCCATGGAAGTTCCGGACGTTCTTTGTCCAGTGGTGCAATCGCTTCATACGAAAGCTCCGGGCGGCGGATCAGCTCTGCAAGGCTTGTTCCTGACTTCAGAGGTGTGCTGTTATAGCTTTCCAGAAGGCTCTGAACCTCACTGGTATTACCGATATTTGTATGTTCTACTCTCTGGATTTCCTGCTGTATAAGCTTCTCTTTGGTAAGGATCTTCTGATAGTCTTCTTCACTGACCAGGCCTACCTGATAACCCTTTTTACGAAGTCTTAAATCTGCATTATCCTGACGCAGAAGCAGTCTGTATTCTGCACGGCTGGTCATCATTCGATATGGTTCATGGTTTTCCTTGGTTACCAGATCATCAATCAGGACACCGATATATGCTTCTGAACGATCCAGGATCAGCTGTTCCTGTCCTTTTACTTCCATGGCCGCATTGATACCGGCGATCAGTCCCTGTGCTGCTGCTTCTTCGTATCCTGAACTTCCGTTGAACTGTCCTCCGCTGAACAGACCTTTTATTTTTTTGAACTCCAATGTAGGATAAAGCTGTCTTGGATTAATGCAATCATATTCAATAGCATATGCATTCTTTACAATTTTAGCATGTTCAAGTCCCGGTACTGAATGGTACATTTCTTCCTGAACATCTTCCGGTAATGAACTTGACATTCCTCCAATATACATTTCGTTTGTATAAAGTCCTTCTGGTTCAATGAACACCTGATGACGGTTTTTGTCTGCAAAACGAACTACTTTATCCTCAATAGACGGGCAGTAACGAGGGCCTGTTCCTTCGATCATACCGGAATATAATGGAGATCTGTCAAGATTTGCGCGTATAATTTCATGAGTTTTCTCATTTGTATAAGTCAGCCAGCAGGATTTCTGCTCGATCTGGACGTCTTCCGGATTTGTTGAGAAAGAAAACGGTACTACTCTCTCATCGCCAAACTGTTCTTCCATCTTACTGTAATCAATGGTATTTCCTGCAATACGGGCCGGAGTTCCTGTTTTGAAGCGGAACATCTCTATTCCAAGCTCTTTCAGGGAATCTGTAAGGTAATTAGCTGCCTGAAGTCCATTAGGGCCGGTATAATTGCTTACATCACCGTAAATACATCTTGCTTTCAGGTAAGTTCCTGTACAGAGAACTACAGCTTTACAATTGTAGACAGCACCGGAATAGGTTTTTACCCCTGTGATCCTGCCTTCTTCAACCAGAAGTTTCGTTACTTCTCCCTGTTTAATAGTGAGGTTTGGGGTGTTTTCCAGTGTTTTACGCATCTCGGTACTGTAAGCTTGTTTATCTGCCTGGGCACGAAGGGAATGTACTGCAGGACCTTTGGAACAGTTGAGCATCTTTGACTGAATAAAAGTCTTATCAATATTTTTTCCCATTTCACCGCCCAGGGCATCCAGCTCTCTTACCAGATGTCCCTTGGAACTTCCACCAACATTTGGATTACATGGCATCAATGCAATACTGTCTACACTGACAGTAAACATGATCGTACTCAGTCCCAGACGTGCACCCGCAAGAGCTGCTTCACAGCCTGCATGGCCGGCACCGACTACCACAATATCATAATTTTCTACTAAATTTTTCATTTTGTCTCCTCTGTTTTACTGTACAATCTATTACTCAGTAATGTCTTATTTACCCATACAGAACTTGCTGAATATTTCATTTACAAGGTCTTCCCCTACAGATTCTCCCAGAATCTTTCCCAGGTTTTCATACGCATTCATCAGATCTATGGAAAAGAAATCCTCAGGCATTCCCATTTCAATACTGTTTCTGACCAGATCAAGGCTTTTATCAGCCTCTTCCAGAGCTGCTTTATGACGTGCGTTGGTAATGTAAACTTCATCATTAAAAGAAAGCTCTCCACCAAAAAACATTTCTTTTACTTTATCTTCCAGTTCCATGATCCCGGTCTCTTCTTTGGCTGAAATAGGGATTACCGGATGTCCGGTCTTTTCCCTTAATTCTTCAAGAGGTATCACCGGTGTCAGGTCAGTCTTATTATACAGGATAATTGCCTTTTTTCCACCCAGCATGGACATAATTTCTTCGTCATTCTCATCCAGCGGCACAGAAGAATCTACCACATAAAGGATCAAATCCGCTTTCTGCGCCATCTCCCTGGCTTTATCCACACCGATCTTCTCTACGATATCTTCTGTCTCACGGATTCCAGCTGTATCTGTGATCTTCAGGGTAATTCCGTGAAGAGTGATATATTCCTCCAGAATATCCCTGGTAGTTCCGGCGATATCCGTTACAATCGCGCGGTTTTCTCCCAGCAGAAGGTTCAGAAGGGAGGATTTTCCGGCATTAGGTTTTCCCAGGATGACTGTCTGGATCCCTTCCTGAATAATCTTTCCATCTGAGGAACTTTTCAACAGTCTCTTTACTTCCTGCTGCTCTTTATCCACAACTTCCAGAAGCTCCTGGGGATATCCGTCCAGACTGATATGTTCCGGATCATCCAACGCAGACTCAATATATGCAATATGGTAGATCAGCTTTTCCCTGATGTCCCGTATCGCCTTCTGTACAGAGCCTCTGAGCTGTTCCATGGAACTTTTCAGCGCATAGTCATTCTTCGCCTGTATTACGTCCATAACGGCCTCTGCCTGGGAAAGATCCAGGCGCCCGTTGAGAAATGCCCTCTTGGTAAATTCTCCTGGTCCTGCGATCTCCGCACCGTTTTTTAATACTGTTTCCAGTACCCTTTTCATCGCATATACACCACCGTGGCAGTCGATCTCTACTGTATCTTCCCCGGTAAAAGTCCTGGGTGCCCGCATGATCATCACCAGCACCTCGTCTACCAGTTCTTCTCCGTTATAAATATATCCATAGTGGATCGTATGGCTGGGTACTTCTTTTATTTTTTTCTTCCCGCCTTTGGATCTGTAAATGCGGGAAATCACATCCATGGCATTCTCACCGCTGATACGGACGATTCCGATCCCGGAAGCGCTCATGGCTGTGGAAATAGCTGCTATCGTTGTTTCCATCTGTTTTTCCTCCACATATTCTTACGAATGCAACATTTTTTGCATTAGAGAAACATTACACATCGGGTAATCGTTCTATAATACAAAAAATGTTACTCCAGGCAAAAGTCTACACGTCAATTCACGTGTTATTCACGCTTTCACCTAGAATAACATTCTTTTTTCAATTCCGCCAGTCAGACGGTTCTTTTATTAATTTCTTTTTAATTTAACCACTACATGGCGGTAAGGCTCTTCACCTTCGCTGACTGTCTCGACGAATTTGTTTCCCTGGAGAGCAGAATGAATGATTCTTCTCTCATAAGGATTCATCGGCTCCAGTACAACTGTTTTTCTTGTTTTCTTTACTTTATAAGCGATGCCTCTTGCAAGGTTTTCAAGAGTCTCTTTACGGCGTTTACGATAGTCCTCTGTATCAAGTTTTACACGGATGTAATTGGACTTTCCTTTGTTTACCACAAGACTTGTCAGGTACTGAAGAGAGTCAAGAGTCTGTCCTCTTTTTCCAATGAGGATACCCATATCCTGTCCTTCGAAATCTACTTCAAGACTTCCATCTGTGGTATTATACTCAGATGTGATCTCCACCTCGCCCAGATTCATGGAAGCGAATACATCATGAAGGAATACCCTTGCTCTTTCTTCTACTTCTTTGATCTCGGCAGGATCTGTAATGATCTCGATAGGTTTGCCTGCCTTTACAGGCTTTTCAGCTGCCTGTTTCGGCTCTCTCGGCTGTTTTTCTCTGGTTGGTCTTTCTTTGGCAGGTTTCAGCTGTCTGGCTTTTTCCTGCTTTGGTAAAGATGCCTTCTGTTCTCTTGCTTCTTTCTTCGGTGCAGCGACTTTTACCGGCTCCGGTTTTCTTTCTTCCATAGCAGAAATTTCTTCTTTGAAAGTCTTTTCCTCTTTGATGGAATCAAGTTTTACAGTTTCAACGATTTCCTTCATCTCTTCTTCTTCAGAAACCGGTTCAACTTTACTTACTTTAATTACTGCAGGCTTGCTGCCGATTCCGAAGAATCCGTTGCTGCCTTCACTTATTACCTGAATCTCAAGCTGGTCACTGGATACGCCAAGCTCGATACATGCTTTTGTAATTGCTTCACTCTTTGTTTTCGCTGAAAACTGGATATAATCCTCCATGCCAACCCCTCCGTTCCTGACTACTTCTTCTTATTACGCTCATCAAATGCTTTTACCATATTGGCTTTCGCAGTGATGCTGCCAGGTTTCGCATTGGATGCATTTTTGTAAGATTCTTCGACTTTCTTCGCTCTTGTCTGAGCATCAGTATTACTGCTGCCCTTTTCGATCTTATTGATATTCTTTACACTCTGATGAGCCTGATTGGTGATCTTCTGAGGTGGAAGTCCCGCTTTTTCACGTTTCTTTTCCATTTTCTTCATATTCTCACTGATCAGGTCCTCGATCTGGATCTTATTCATATGCTTATTGATGATGAGCTGCTGTACACTTCTTACTGCAGCACTGGCAACCCAGTAAATACCAAGACCTACCGGGAAAGTGAAACAGAATACAGCTGACATCAGCGGCATTACCATATTCATGGTCTTCATGGAGTTCATCATCGCATCCTGCTGTGCATCTCCGCCCTGCTGTGCTGCCGAAGGCATCAGCTTTAAGTTGATCATCTGCGTAGCCCATGCCAGGATCGGGATCAGGATTGCAACGATCGCAATAAGAATAGATCCACCCACAAAAGCAGCCTTGATATAAGTCAGTGGCTGATCAGCGATGTTCAGTCCAAAGAAGTTCTGTACATGGGAAATTTCTTTCGCAGTGCTGTTCAGTGTATCGGCAAATCCGGAGAACTGGCTTGTCTCTGCAAGAGTCTTCCACTGGGAAGGTGATAAAGCATATAAAAAATCTGTTACAGAATTGCTGGTAGCATTACTTCCATCCATAACAAGCTGAACTCTGGCCATCTTATTATCCGTGATAAACTGCTGCAGGATTTCTGTGTATCCGTTTACACCTGTAATGTTGGTAACTGCAGATGCAAGGATATCTTTTACACTTCCTACATATGCCGGAATTTTATAGATAACCTGATATAATGCCATCAGGATCGGGAACTGAATTGCAAGCTGTACGCAGCTTCCTGTAGGAGATACGCCGTATTTCTGGTATACAGCCTGTGTCTCTTCCTGCATTTTCTGCATGGACGCCTGATCGTTCTTTCCCTTATACTTCTTCTGAATCTTCTGAAGTTCCGGCTGCATGATCGCACTCAGCTTAGAAAACTTCTGCTGTTTGATCTGCAGTGGGGTCATAAGAGCATAAATAAGGATACTGAAGATGATGATACACAGACCGACATTCTGAATTCCGAATACGTTCAGCAGTCTGTAGATACCATCCATGATCCATCCCATGACGGTCGCAAGCTGACCGATAATAGGAGTGCTGCTCTTTGTCGCTAAAATCATTTCCAAGTTCATTTCCTCCTAGAATCCATAACTGACAGGAGGTTCCTTCTCGATCAATTCAATATTCAATTTTCAAGTACATTCCTGTCTTTACGGTACAGGGTCATAGCCTCCATGGGAAAAAGGATTACATCGAAGTATCCTCCATACAGCCAGAAGGCCGCCCTTCAACGCACCATATTTTTCAATTGCTTCTAAACCATATTGAGAACATGTGGGAATATAAGGACATTTCGTTCTCTTCATCGGTGATAAATATTTTTGATAGAGTTTTATAAGCTTAATCAGAAATTTCTTTATCATTGTTCTTACCTGCTATGGCATGTTTGTCTGCCAGATGCATAAGGGCGCTCTCTATCTCCTGATAGGTACGGTCCTTAGCCTGGGGACGTGCCACCACTACAATATCCAGACCAGTTTCAAATTCCATTTCATGTAATCGATAGCTCTCTCTGATCAACCTGGTGACTCTGTGGCGAACCACACTATTCCCTACTTTTTTACTTACTGATATTCCCAGACGATTCTTCATGTACTGATTTTTCAGTACGTACATCACCAGATACCGATTTCCTTTTGATGTTCCATTTCTGTATACTTTTTGAAAATCTTGATTCTTTTTTAAGGACTCTGATTTATACATTAGAATCCTCCTTCATAAATGTCTCTCCTGAATAAAGAGAATTTTAAGAGAAGAAAAGACCACATAACTGCGGTCTTATTCTTAAGCTGATAAATGCTTTCTTCCTTTTAATCTTCTTGCAGCTAATACTTTACGTCCGCCCTTTGTGCTCATACGAGCTCTGAAACCATGGACTTTCGCTCTAGATCTTTTTTTCGGCTGAAATGTCATTTTCATAGGTAAAGCACCTCCTTTATCTATTTTCCATGTTAAATTTTACTTATTAGAACATCATTTCAATTATATTCATAAAGGGCTGATTCGTCAAGTACTATTTCACCAAAGATTTATCTCTTTTTTTTCGGGTATTGTGGATTATTATTGTGGTTTACGTAACATTATCCACAATTTGTGGATAACTTGTGGATAACTTGTGGAATAATCCTAAATCTATCCACTTTTTCCCCTCTCTTTTTACACATATCTAAATAAAAATCTCTTATTTACGCCTTTTCGACAGTGTATAAAATTATACACACATTTTTGTGGATTTCAATCAGATAATGTCGTTTTATGGTAACCACAATGGCCTTATACACTCTTATCCACACTAATCCACATAAAAATTGGGGATAACTTTTTTTTCCACATTTCCATCAAATATGCATTGCTAAAATATACGTTTTATTATAATATATATAAG